>CAYOUO010000178.1:0-10820 GCA_964407155.1 uncultured Hyphomicrobiales bacterium
TGCCGCCTCCGCCTGGAGCAGGCGTGCCGAAAACCTCCCGCGGACACCCGGGTCGGCAGATCCGCCCGAGGCCGTCGCCAGCGACGATCCTTCGCCGGAGGAAATCGCCCACGCCGAGGCCGCCGTCGTTTCGCCGACCGCTTCCCGCGAACTGGTGCTCGAATGCCGCGGCATCGAATTCGGGTACGGCCACGGCCCCAAGGTGCTGCGCAACGTCGACTTCGCGGTCCGTCAGGGGACGATCCACGGTCTCATCGGGCCCAACGGATCGGGCAAGAGCACGCTTGCCAACGTGATTGCCGGACGCCTGCGGCCGAGCGGCTGAACCGTCACGGTGCGCGGCACCCCGGCAACGGGAATGGCGCCGAGCGGACGGGCGAAGGTCGGCCTGCGCCGCACGTTTCAGGCCGCAGAACTCGTGCGGGAACTGACAACGACGCAGAACGTCATGGTGGGCCTTTACGATCAGGTGCCCGGCATCGTCAGCCGCGCCGCGATCTGGCCGTGGCTCGCCTCGGGTCGTCGCCGAAGCGCCGCCATGCTGCAGAAATCGAGCGATGCACTGGATGCGGTTGGCGCCACCGACTGGACCGAGCGTTACGTGCGCGACGTTCCGCACGGCATCGAGCAACTGACGCAGCTTGCGGCCGTATGTGTCGCCGGACCGGAAATCCTCGTCCTCGATGAGCCGGCGACCGGGCTTTCGGCGCGCGAAGTGTCACATCTCGCCCGCATCCTCACCACCCTCAAGATGCAGGGCGTCACCATGCTTATTATCGAGCACCAGACGCGCTTTCTGTTCCCGCTGTGCGATCAGGTGACAGTGCTCAACGCCGGCGAGGTCATCATGACCGGCACAGCGGATGAGGTGCGCGCCGACCCCGTCGTGCGGCAGGTTTACCTCGGCGAATGACAAACAACGGCACACCAGCGCTTGAGATCTCGGGGCTCTACGCCGGCTACGGGCGCTTCGATGTCGTGCGCGACATCGCGCTTCAGGTTGGCAAGGGCGAAGCCGTCGCGCTGCTCGGCCCCAATGGCGCAGGCAAGACTACCGTGCTGCGCTCCGTCATGGGGCTGATCAAGCAGCGTCGCGGAACCATTCGCGTTTCGGGAACGGACGTCGCGGCGATGCCACCCTACCGGGTCGCCCGCGGACTGGCCGCAATCGCCCCCGAAGGGCGCCGCCTTTTTTCCGACCAGTCGGTGGAAGACAATCTGTTGCTCGGCGGCTTGCACTTGCGCCACGATCGAGCGCGCCTGCAGGAGATGCTGGCCTCCGTCTACGATCTCTTTCCCGTGCTGAAGAACTATCGGCGACGGCAGTCTTCATATCTCAGCGGCGGAGAACAACAGATGGTCGCCATCGGCCGCATGTTGATGAGCGATCCGGAAATAATGCTGCTGGACGAGCCGTCCATCGCGCTTTCGCCTGTCGCGGTCGACATCGTCGTGAACGCGCTCATCGCGCTGCGCCAGCGGGGTGCCTCGCTGCTGCTCGTCGAACAACGCATCGATGTCGCAACCCGCGTTTGCGATCGCCTTTACATCATGACGCATGGCGAGATGGCGGACGAAATGACGCCCGAAACCGTCCGCCAGGGCGGGCTGTCGATCATCAGCAAATATCTCGGCTGATCTTCGGCTCGGCGGACCGCATCTGACGATTGGCGGTGGAAGCTGCGCCCTGCGGCGCGCACAAGCGCCGAGGAACAAGCTCCCCGTCTGCATCAGGTCTTGGCGAAAGCCTCGGCGAAGGTGGTGTGATGCCTGCCTTCCCGGAAGGCTTCCGACGCCAGCATGCGGCGCAGAAACGGGATGTTCGTCTTCACACCCTCGACCACGAACTCGGCCAGCGCCGCGTCGAGTGACCCGATGGCTCGATCGCGGTCCGGGCCGGCCGCAACCACCAGCGCCAGCATCGGATCATAGAAGGGCGTGACCTGGCTACCCTCTGCGTAACCCGCGTCGACGCTGAGCCCGGGCCGCGGTGCAGGCGGCCGAAAGACGCGCAAAGGCCCGGGCGATGGAAGGAAGCGCACCGGATCCTCGGCATAGATGCGCGCCTCCACCGCGTGACCGGATGGCGCCGGCACGCGCGGAAGAATCTCCTTCATCCGGGCGCCGGCCGCCAGCCGAACCTGCAGTTCGACGAGATCGAGATCCGTGATGGCTTCGGTGACGCCGTGTTCGACCTGGAGGCGGGTGTTCACCTCGAGAAAATAGAAGTGCCCGGTCTGGTCCATCAGCATCTCGACGGTGGCGAGACTCCGGTAGCCGGATGCGCCGAACAAGGTGGCCAGACGTTCGCCGAGAGCGCGAGCGGCGGCGTCATCCGCGAACGGGATCGGAGCCTCCTCGATGATCTTCTGATGCCGGCGCTGCACGGAACAATCGCGCTGGTAGAGGCTGATCGCATCGCCTTCGCCGTCGGCGACGATCTGGAACTCGACGTGGCGAGCTTCCTCGAGCAGCTTCTCGAGAAACACCTGCCGGTTGCCGAAGAGGCGTTCCGCGATGCCTTGCGCCCGGTTGATAGCTTCGGCCAGGTCTTCCTGACGCGCGACCCGCTGCATCCCGACACCGCCGCCGCCGGCCGATGCCTTGACCAGCAACGGATAGCCCGTGGCACTCGCCAGCGCGAAATGGTCATCCCCATCCGCGATCGGCGCACTCGCCGCCAGAACGGGGAAACCTGCCCCGGCCATCCAATGGCGCGACTGTGCCTTGTCGCCGAGCGCCGCGATGTGCTCGGGTCGTGGCCCGATGAACGTCAATCCCGCCTCTGTCACCGCGCGCGCGAAATCGGCGTTCTCCGACAGGAAGCCGTAGCCGGGATGAACGGCATCCGCACCGCTCTGCCGCGCCGCGGCGAGGATCGCCTCAGGCCGGAGATAACTTTCGGCGGCTCTCGTCCCACCGATCGATACCGCCTCGTCCGCCTCCCGCACATAGGGAAGCGCCGCATCCGCATCGGAATGCACGACGACATAGGGGATGGCGAGCTTGCGAAGCGTGCGTGCGATACGCGTAGCCGCCACGCCCCGATTGGCGATCAGCACTTTCTCGATCATGCGCAATTCATCTGCGTCGCGAGAAGGCTGGTTGCCAGGGACGGGCGAAGGGCCAACCGGCGGCTCACTCCGTCTCGATCAGGGCCACGACGTCGTCTTCGGCAACGACCTGCCCCGTCTCCACGAGAATCGATTTCACGGTGCCCCGGCACGGCGCGTTCACCGGAATCTCCATCTTCATCGATTCCATGATCATGATGATGTCGTCTTCCTCGACGCGGTCGCCGACGCTGGCCTTGATCTGCCAGACCGAGCCACCGATGGCCGATCTCACGCTCACTTCGCTCATCCTGTGGTCTCGCCTGCGTGCCGGGATGCTGCTTTCACGGTCTCATGCCCGCCGCGACCAGCCCCGGCTCGCGCAGTGGCGCGGCAAGATTGGCGAATTCGCAGAGCAGCGGGCGCGTGTCTCGCGGATCGATGATCTCCTCGACCAGAAACGCCTCGGCCACGCGGAACGGAGAGTTGAAGGTGTTCAGGCGCTCCTCGATCTCCACGCGCAGCTTTTCCGGATCCTCCGCCGCCGCGAGCTCGGCGCGGTAGGCCGCCTCCAGGCCGCCCTCGATCGGAAGCGAGCCCCAGTTCCCCGAGGGCCACGCATACCGGTAGTGCAGCCGCGTATGGTCCGAATGAGCGGCGCCGGCGACGCCGAAGGCGCGGCGCAAAAGGATCGAACACCACGGCACCTTCGCCTGATAGACGGCGGCAAGCGCGCGTGCGCCGTGCCGGATGGTTCCCGCCTTCTCGGCTTCCGAACCGATCAGGAAGCCGGGGATGTCGACCAGATGCACGACCGGCAGGTGGAACGTCTGCGCAAAATCGAGAAAGCGGATGACCTTGATCGAACTGTCCGCTGTCCATCCACCGCCGTACAAGTAGGGATCGCTGGCCAGGAGGGCGACCGGCCATCCATCCAGTCGCGCAAGACCAGTGATCGTCGATCCGCCGTATTTGCGGCCGATCTCGAAGAACGATTCCTTGTCGACCAGACTGCGGATGACCTTGCGCATGTCATAAACCTTGCGCCGGTCACGCGGCACAGCCTCGATCAGGCTTTCATCGCGCCGGTCGACGGGATCGTTCGACGGACCGCGCGGCGGCAGTTCATACGCCGAGGGCGGCAGATAGGAGAGAAACCTGCGCGTTCGCAGGAACGCCTCCTGCTCGCTGTCCACGACGTCGTCGATGGCCCCTGCCCGGGCATGAATATCCGCGCCGCCGAGATCTTCCTTGCTGATTACCTCGCCCGCACGCGCGACCAGAGGCGGCCCCGCGATGAACATCTGGGAGGTCCCCCGCACCATGAGCGAGTAGTGGCTCGTAACCAGCCGGGCAGAGCCGAGGCCGGCCACCGGACCGAGGCCGAGCGCGACCACGGGCACCGTAGCGAGATTGGACACCACCCAGTTCCAGCCCTGCTGGTAGGGCACATAGGTGCGCCGGTCCGCTTCGAGCGTCTTGACCGATCCGCCGCCGCCGGTCCCGTCGACCAGACGCACGATGGGCAACCGCAACTCGTTGGCCATCTGCTCCGCGAAGACCTGCTTGCTGCCGATCGCCGCGTCGCCGGCGCCGCCGCGAACGGTGAAGTCGTCGCCACCGACGACGACCGGCCGGCCATCGATCCTGCCGCGACCCATCACGAAGTTGGCGGGAAGAAAATCGGCGATCTCGTTGTTGCCGTCGTAGGTCGCCTTGCCGGCGATCGAGCCCATCTCGTGAAAGGAACCGGGATCGAGGAGCGCGTCGATGCGCTCGCGCACGGTCAGCCGCTGGTTATCGTGCTGGCGCTTGACCTTCTCTTCGCCGCCCATCTGCTGCGCCAAGCGCTGGCGCGCGCGAAGCTCGTCGACCTCCTTTTGCCAGCTCATCCGTTCCCGTCCCAGAGGTGCAAGTGCATCACCTTTCCGCTGTCCCGCAAATTCCGGTCAGCGCCCCGACCCGGACAAACAGAATGTCGACTGCACGTGCTCGGGCAGGGCCAATCGCCATTGAGGCGCAACCGCCCGGAAAGAAAAGTGGAAATATATCATCCGGTATCGAGGGTCAACGCTTATGCGACTTTTTTTCGGATTTCCGGCGAGATCGTCTGCAGCTATGGCGGTCCGCTCTGGACCGCGGACGATATGGATTTTTTACGCCTTGCTCGCTGTTCAGCGGGCTCATCATCATTCAGAATGATGATCGAGTATGGTGATTGAACGATGACGTTCCCGATGGGAGCGCTGCATGGCCGGGAGGCTCGAGGGATGGAAACCGCATCGTCACGAAACGTACCGCCGTCGGCGGGACCGGCGCGTTTCGCTACCATCGCGCAGTTGGAGCCTCTCGCTGGCCATGCGGTCGCGACGAGTGACTGGATGCGCGTCACCCAGGAAATGATCGATCGGTTCGCCGAAGCGACGAACGATCGGCAATGGATCCACGTCGATATCGCACGCGCGCGCGACGCTTTCGAGCATGGCAAGACGATCGCCCATGGCTTTCTGATCGTCTCGCTCCTCGCCCCGCTGTTCGAAAACACGGTTCAGGTGGGCGGCACGGCGAGCAGCATCAACTACGGATTCAACCGCCTGCGCTTCACCGCTCCGGTCATCTGCGACAGCGCCATTCGCGCCCATTTCGTCCTCAAGGCGTATGACAAAATCGAAGGCGGCGCCCAGCTTACGTGGTCCGTGACGATCGAAATCGCAGGTCTGGACAAGCCGGCGATGGTCGCCGAGTGGCTGATGCGCCGCTACCAGTGAACCAACGTCGGTGACGACTGCGGTGATGAAAGCCGCCGACCACGCGCGGGCGCTGGATCGGCGGCCTCATCTTCATCGTCACGCGCCAATCTTCATCGTCACGCATTTCAACTGCGTGTAGTCGTGAAGAGCCTCCATGCCCTTCTCCCGGCCGTGGCCGCTCTGCTTGAAGCCGCCGAACGGCGTCTCGACGCCCCCGGCGAAATGCTCGTTCACGAACACCTGGCCGGCGTCGAGCCGCGCGGCGACGCGGTGCGCACGACTGACGTCGCGCGTCCACATTCCCGCGACCAGTCCGTAGTTGGTGTCATTGGCAATGCGGATCGCATCCTCTTCGGTATCGAATGGAATGACGACCACCACCGGTCCGAAGATCTCCTCGCGCGCGATGCGCATGTCGTTGCGCACGTCGGCGTAGACGGTTGGCGTGACGTACCAGCCAGCCGCCAGAGTCGGATCGGTCGGGAGCGCTCCGCCGGTCATCACCTTGACGCCCTCCTGCCGCGCAACGTCGTAGTAGAGCTGCACCTTTTCGAACTGCGCCTCGGTCATCATCGGACCGAGCGCACCCGCCTCGTCGCCGCCGACCTTGACCTTGCTGACGAGTGACGCCAGCCCGGCGACGAACTCATCATGAATTTCGGCCTGCACAAGGCAGCGGGTGCCGGCCGAGCAGGCCTGGCCCGCGTTGGCGGTGAACGCACGCATCGATCCCGGCACGGCCTTCGAGAGATCGGCATCGGCAAACACGATGTTGGGCGACTTGCCGCCGAGTTCGAGTGTAACGGGAATGATGCGCTCGGCCGCAGCCTGCCCGATCAGCTTGCCGGCGCGCAGCGAGCCGGTGAAGGCGATCTTGCGAATGGCGGGATGCGCGACGAGCGCCGTCCCGGCCTCAGCCCCGGTCCCGGTCACAATGTTCAGGACACCCTTCGGCAGGCCGCACTCTTCGACAGCCAGCCGCGCCAGTTCGAGCAGGCCAACCGACGTGAACTCCGACGGCTTCGACACGATCGTGTTGCCGGCGGCCAGCGCCGGCGCAATGCCGCGCGCCGCCTGATTGATCGGCCCGTTCCAGGGCAGGATGATTCCCACCACGCCAAAGGGCTCGCGCCGCGTGTAGGAGTGATAGTTCGGCCCCAGGTCGATGGTCTCCCCCGCCTGCGCATTGATGACGCTGGCGTAGTATTCGAAATACTGCGCCGAGCCCTCGATATCGAGAGCGGTCTGCGCCGCCGCCTTGCCGGTCTCCTCGCGTTCGATGCGCACCAGATCGGCGCTGCGTTCGCGCATCTTCTGCGCGATCGCCCACAGCACGCGGCCTCGCTCGATCGGCTTGCGATCGCGCCAGCCCGGCAGCGCCAGGGTCGCCGCCTGCACGGCGGTTTCGACATCGGCCGCGGTGCCCCGCGCGATCCTGTAGCTCTCGCCGCGGGTCCGCGGATTGCGCTCCACGAGATACTCGCCGGATTTCGGCGCGACGAACGCGCCGCCGATGTAGTGGTTCCACTGGTCCATCGTACTGGTCCTCTGTGTATCGGAATTCTGTCCCCGCAGACCGATGCGCCTCCGCGCGCCTGCCCGCGAAATTTCACTTCAATCCGGCGTGGTCGCCCGTCAGACCCGGGTCGCTTCGCCATCGGCGAGACAGATCTCGGAGATCCGCAGGCCGTGCTTCGATATGCGCGAGGGGAACCTGTCCTTGAGGCGCTCCTCGTGAATGGGAACGACGCGGCGCGTTTCGCCGCCGACGAGCTTCACCATCTCGTCGGTGGCAAGCAGAAGGTTCGTCTGGCTGCCGATCGCCAGGCCGATGGGCTGGAACGGGTTCTGCGGCGGACCGCCGGTGCCGGTGTCGCCGAGGTTCTCGAACTTGTAGACAAGGTCGCCGGCCAGCACCCAGATGTCTTCGGACTGCGCGCGTCCGTCGTTGCGGACCGCAACCCACTGGCACCCGAAGGTGTGGGTGTCGTAGGCCGGATAGAGATCGATCCCGGGAAGAACGTTTTCCATCGCGCCGTTGACGCAGACCAGCCGTCTCTTCTGCGCGAGTTCCACACCGCGCAGGATGTCGGAGGTGTCGACCGCCGACAGCATGAATTGCATGCGATTGGGCAGAGACATCGCCCAGACCCATTTGGTGAGCTCGCGCTCCTGAATGTAGAACGTGGCGTTCGGAAACGCCTGCACGTTGCCGAAGTGATCGAAGTGCGCATGCGTGATGAGAGCGGTATCGACGTCCTTCGGTGAAATACCGATCTCCGCCATGACGACCTCGGGCGGCTGCCAGGCGTCGATGCCGAAACTGGCGGCGTATTCCTTGGCGAAGTCCTTGTCGTTGTATCCGACATCGATCATCGCGACATGACCGGCGCCTTTGATGACGACGTAGCAGTTGGGAATCTTCTGGATGCCCTGGTTGTGCGCACCGTAAATCATGGCGCTGACCGGATAGTGGTCGTTGTAGCAGTACTCCAGAACCCAGATCGAATATTGAGCCATCCCGAATTCCTCGCTCGGCGCGCCTTCCGTATGCGCGCGTCAGTTTTAACGATATCGATCGTCCCTAGACGATGCCGTCCTCCGCAAAGCTCCGCTGCTCGGCGGACGAATAGCCGAGCAATTCTCCAAGCACGTATTCGTTGTCCTCGCCGTAGCATGGCGCGCCGCGATCGATCGGACCGCCGATGTAAGCCGGTGTGGCGCTGAGCTTCACCGGTACCTCCGGTACGGGCCACATCCCGATCTTCGTGCCCGTCACCTCGGTAAGCCATTCAAGCGACTTCAGTTGCGGATCATGGTCGCAACGGTCCGCCGCCGTCTGGCAGACGCCGGCGGGAACGCCCGCCGCCTGCAGACGCTCCATGCAGGCATAGGCATCCTGCGTCACTGTCCAGGCGCCAATCGCTTCGTCGAGTTCGTCTTCATGCGCGAGCCTTGCCGCGAGCGATGCGAAACGGGCGTCGCTGCGCCAGTCGGCACGGTCGGCGGCTTTGGTGAGCGCCAGCCAGTCGGCCTCCGTCAGACAGGCGATCGCGATCCATCGATCCTCGCCCTTGCAGCGGTAAGCGCCATGCGGGGCAGCGCTGCCGTTGGGCGACCGGTTGCCGGAGCGTTTCCAGATCCGCCCGTTCGCCGACCAGTCGAGCACGCTCTGGCCGCACAGAATGATGCCGGCCTCGCACTGCGAGGCGTCGATTGCCTGACCGAGGCCGGTGTTCGCGCGATAATAGAGCGCGCCCAGGATCGCCTGCGCGAATCCGTAAGCGCCCATCCAGTCGAGATACGAATAGCCCCACGCTGCCGGCATGGCGGGTTCGGGCAAACCGGACATGTCGGAGATGCCGGCGAACGAAGCCGCGATCGGTCCGACCGTGCGCAGCCGGCCGTATTTTCCCGCGCTGCCCATGCCCGATTGCTGAACGTAGATAATGTCAGGCTTGATCTCCTTCAGCGCGGCATAGCCCAGACCGAGACGGTCCATGACTCCCGGCGAGAAGCCTTCCGCGACGATGTCGCAGACGCCCGCCAGCCGCCGCGCGATCTCCAGCCCCTTGGGATGGCGGATGTTGAGCGAGAGACCGCGCTTGCCGGAGTTCTTGTTGTTGAACTGGCCGCCCATGTTGATGTCGTTGATCCCGGGGAGCGGAGCCGTGGCGGCATCGCGCGCGGCCCGGCCGCCGACGGGTGCCTGCGCTGCGATGCGCGTGTCGGGATTGGCCTTCCATTCGACCTTGATGCTCTCCGCGCCCAGCGCGGCAATGAAGCGGGTGCCACCGGCAGAGGCGAGGAACCACGAGAAATCGAGGATGCGGATGTTTTGAAGGGGAAAGGGCTTTCCCCGCTTCGACAGCCGCGGTCGGGCAGCCGCCTGGACGGTGCCAGTTGTCGCCCGCATGCGTCTGCGAAGCGCTTCGGCGATAACCTCGTCGGTGTGCTCGCCGTGAAACGGGGCGCGACAGCCGACCTGCCACGTCGTCCCGGTGGCCAGCCACTTGCTGGTGACGTAGCGGAACGAGCGGCCCAGCTCGGGGTGAGCGATGTCGGAGAAGGTTTGCCGCTGGAGCCAATGCTCATCGAGCGCATTTTCGTGCGGCTTGCGGAGCGGCGACCACAGCAGGCCGGCAGCCTGGGCTTCCGCCCACGGGACGTTGTCATTGGTGTAGGCGCGAATGAACCGCTGGATCACTTCAAGGAGGTGAGCCGACTGCTCGTCGACTCCGCTGGAGCCCGGAATATGACGCGCGTTGACGTCTGCGTCTTCTCCGGGCTGCACCAGATCGGCCGCCATGCCATAGCGCGCAAGAAAGGGCACGAGGTTGGCACGATCGCGCGCGCCTACGCCCCACGTCATGTACCAGCGCCCGTCCTTCGTATAACTCAGGTTCGGAACGCGGTTGGGAGTCTCGTTGGCGTGTCGTCCCGTTTGCCGGTAGAGCGGCACGCGCCGCATGATCCAGTGCATGACGTCGAGTTCGGTGTTCTTCGCGACCGCTTCGTGGATGGCGCAGGAGACGTCCTGTCCCGCATGACTGCCCTGACGATGAATCAGCGCCGCCAGAATACCGATCAGGAGCTGCTCGCCGGCGATGTGATACGCATGCCATAGCTGGGGCGCGATCGGCGGAAGATCGTAGCGGCCCGATGGATCCGGATCGTAACCGCAATTCATCATGACGCCGCCAAGCGCCAGATGAACGAGGTCGGATCCCTTGAAGCCGGCCCATGGACCGCTGTCGCCGAACGGGGTCATGCGCGCGACGACCAGACCCGGATAGCGCTCTCTCAGGGCTTCGCGATCGAGCCCCAGCTTCGCATTCAATGTGCCGGCGCTCGAATCGAGCAGCACGTCGGCGTCGCCGACAAGCGCAAGTGCGGCGTCGCGTCCATCCGGCGATGCCAGATCGAGCGCAGCGGAGCGCTTGCCGCGATTGTAGTTCCAGAAGAACAGCGACTTCTCCGGATCCGGCTCGTCGCCGAAGAACGGCGCGATCGTACG
>CAYOUO010000179.1:0-6792 GCA_964407155.1 uncultured Hyphomicrobiales bacterium
CTCTTGCCCGTCGGCCGCGCGCGTTCCTTCGGCTCGGCCAAGGCGCGACCGACGATCGAGATGAGTTCCTTGAGATCGAAGGGCTTCGGCAGATATTCGTAGGCGCCGCGCTCGGAGGCGCGGATCGCCGTCATGAAGGTATTTTGCGCGCTCATGACGATCACGGGCAGGTTCGGCCGCATCTTCTTGATGCGCGGCAGGAGATCGAATGCGTTCTCGTCCGGCATCACCACGTCGGTGATGACGAGATCGCCCTCGCCCTGGCTCACCCAGCGCCACAGCGTCGCCGCGTTCCCGGTCAGCCGCACCTCATACCCGGCACGGGAGAGCGCCTGGTTCAAGACCGTTCGGATGGCGGTATCGTCGTCGGCGACGAGAATGCTACCTGCAGGCATTGTCATTCCTCATTTCGTGTCCTGTGAGGCATGCAACGGCGTCCCGGCTACGTCATCGCGGTTTTGGTCCGACGCCCTGGCGCCGTTGTACATCGGCAGCAGCACGCGGAACGTGGTTTTCTTGGGCTGCGACTCGCACTCGATGACGCCGCCGTGATCGCGGATGATCTTGGCGACGAGCGCCAGCCCGAGGCCGGTGCCGTTCGCCTTGGTGGTCACGAACGGCTCGAACAGGTGCGGGATCAGCTCCTCCGGCACGCCCGGCCCGTTGTCGCGCACGCAGAACTCCAGCGGCAGCGTCACCCGCGATGGGTTGCCGGGGACCGACAGGCGGAAGCCCGGCTTGTAGGCAGTGGTCAGCATGATCTCGGCGTCGGGCACGTCGCCCACTGCTTCGGCCGCGTTCTTCACCAGATTGAGGAAGACCTGCACGAGCTGGTCGCGGTTGGCGTAGACCTGCGGCAGCGACGGGTCGAACTCGTCCTTGATCGCGATGGCGCGCGCGAACCCCGATTTCGCCAGACGGCGCACGTGGTCGAGCACGACGTGGATGTTCACCGGCTCGCGCTCGATCGGCCGTTCGTCGGAGAACACTTCCATGCGGTCGACCAGCTTCACGATGCGGTCGGCCTCGTCGCGGATGAGGCGCGTCAGCTCGCGGTCCTCGTCGCCGACCGAGGTTTCCAGAAGCTGCGCGGCGCCGCTGATGCCGGACAGCGGGTTCTTGATCTCGTGGGCGAGCATCGACGCCAGACCCGACACGCTGCGGGCGGCGCCGCGGTGCATGAGCTGGCGGTCGATCTTGTCGGCCATCGACCGCTCCTGCAGCACGACGACGACGCAATCCGGCGGGTCGATGCTGGGCGTGGCGTAGATGTCGACGATGTGCTCGCCACCGTTGCGCGGCGTGCCGACATCGACCCGGTATTCGCTGACCGCCGCGCCGCGCTGCGCGACCTGCTCGATCAGCGAGAGCAGCGGGCTGCCGAACGGCACGAAATAGGCGATCGGGTGCCGCCGCAACACGTTGGTCGAGGCCTGGAAGAAATTCTGCGCGGCCGTATTCGCCTCGACGATGCTGCCGTCGTCGTCGACGAGCAGCACCGGATGGGGCAGCGCATCGAGCACGGCGCCGGCGGCGCGGTTGCGATGAAGCGTCGTCGCGTCGGCGATCATGCCGCCTCTCGCCGTTCACCGTCGCCGAAGGCGGCCGCGATGAGGCGGAGCACCTCGTCCGGATCCGTCGCCGTCATCAGGGCATGCCGGATCGCGGGCGAAAGCGCCTTCCCCTCGAGGTACCAGCCGAGATGCTTGCGTGCCGCCTTGACGCCGACCGCCACGCCGTGGTGCGCGAGGATCGCCTGGTAGTGTCCGACGACGAGATCGCGCAGTTCGGCGTCGTCCGGCGTCTCCGGCATGACTCCCGTTGAGGCGAAGCGCGCGAGATGGCCGGCGAGCCACGGGCGGCCGTAGCTTGCGCGACCGACCATGACTCCATCGGCGCCGGAGCGTTCCAGCATCTCGCCGAGATCGCCGGGCGACGCAAGGTCGCCGTTGGCGATGAGCGGGATCGTGATCGCCTCGCGAACGGCGCGGATCGCGCGCCAGTCCGCCGCGCCGGTATAGAACTGGCAGCGCGTGCGGCCGTGGACCGTGACCATGCTGACACCCGCCGCCTCCGCGCGCCGTGCCAGCTCCGGTGCGTTCAGCGAGCGCTCGTCCCAGCCGAGACGCATCTTCAACGTGACCGGCACCGGCGTCGCCGCCACCGTCGCCTCGATCAGCGTCAGCGCATGGTCGAGGTCGCGCATCAACGCGGAACCGGAATAGCCGCCCGTCACCTTCCTGGCGGGGCAGCCCATGTTGATGTCGACGATGTCCGCGCCCGCATCCGTGGCCACCCTGGCGGCCTCGCCCATCCAGCGCGCCTCGCGCCCGGCAAGCTGGACCACGTGAGGACCGGCGCCGGCGCGCTCGGAGCGCAGCCGCGACTCCTTTTCCTGCCGGACGAGCATTTCGCTCGCCACCATTTCGGAGACGACCAAGCCCGCCCCATAGCCGGCGGCAATCCGCCGGAACGGAGCGTCAGAAACGCCCGACATGGGCGCCAGAAAGACCCGGTTGGGCACCACGACGCCACCGATCGCCAGCGGTGTCGCAAGCTTCGCGATGGATGGATTAGATTGCATAGCAATTAGGCACTCGCGTTACTGCCCACACATTAGTCAAATCGGCTCAGTGAGCAAGTGCGAAATGGCCGTTCCGGTTTGTTTGCGGCCAAACGCTGACACGGTGTTGGGCCGCCGTGATATGGGGAACCGAAGAGGATGCGAAGGACCCGAATGGAATGAGAATTGCCGCCGTCATCGTTGCCGCCGGGAACGGCACCCGCGCCGGCGCCGGCCTGCCGAAGCAATATCAGGCCATTGGTGGCACCCCCATTCTGGCGCGGACCGTGGCGGCTTTTCTGGCGGCGCCGGGGATCGATGCGGTGCAGGTGGTGATCGGCGAAGGCCAGGAGCGGCTCTGGACCGGGCTCGGGCTCAGCCACGCCCGGCTGCGCCGGCCGTGCGTCGGCGGCGCGACCCGCCAGATTTCCGTGGCGCGCGGCCTTGCGGCGCTCGCGGGCAGTGGTGCCACCCACGTCCTCATCCACGACGCGGCCCGGCCGTTCCTCTCGGCCGATCTGATCGGGCGCGTCATCGGTGCGCTCGACAGCGCGGACGCGGTGGTGCCGACGCTGCCCGTCGCCAGCACGATCAAGCGCATCCGCGACGGACAGGTCGTCGAAACCATCCCGCGCGGCGATCTCGAAGCCGCCGAAACGCCGCAGGGCTTCGCGCTTCCTGCGATCCTCGCAGCCCACGCCGCCGCGGCGAACGCGCACGCCGGGTTCACCGACGACGCCGCGGTGGCTGAGCACGCCGGCATCCCAGTGCGGACCGTTGCCGGCGACCTGGCCAACATCAAGCTCACCACCGCCGCCGACATCGCCGCCGCCGACCGGCGCCTCGCCGGCGAGGAGGCGCTTCGCCTCGGCGACATCCGCACCGGTTTCGGCTACGACGTGCATCCCTTCGGGCCGGGGAGTGCCGTGATGCTCGGCGGTGTTTCCATCCCGCACACGCGCGGTCTCATCGGACACTCCGACGCTGACGTCGTTCTCCACGCACTGACCGATGCGCTGCTCGGCGCGCTCGGCGACGGCGACATCGGCCAGCACTTTCCGCCCTCCGACGAACGCTGGCGCGGCGCCGCGTCGCGCGTTTTCCTCGCCGAGGCCGCGGCGCGCGTGCGGGCGCGCAGCGGTGTCATCGCCAGCCTCGCCGTGAGCTATGTCGGCGAGAGCCCGCGCCTGTCGCCGCATCGCGAAGCGATGCGCGCGTCGATCGCGGAGATTGCCGGCATCGCCGTCGACCGGGTCGGCGTCAAGGCGACCACAAACGAGGGTCTGGGCTTCATCGGGCGCGGCGAAGGCGCGGCGGCGCACGCCGTCGCCACCATTCGCCTGCCGTTCACCGTGGCCATACGATGACCGACCTCGCCTCCGTCCTGCCGCAGGCGCGCGAGCTCATCGCGCTGTGCGTTGCGGCAAAGCTCAAGATCGCGACGGCCGAGTCCTGCACCGGCGGACTGGTCGCCGGCGTGCTCACCGAAATCGCCGGGTCGTCGGCGGTCGTCGACCGCGGCTTCGTGACCTATTCCAACGCCGCCAAGATGGAGCTGCTCGGCGTTTCGCCGGAATTGCTGGAGCGGTTCGGCGCGGTGAGCCGCGAAGTCGCGCTCGCCATGGTCGCCGGCGCGATGGCGCGCTCGCCGGCGGAAATCGCGGTGGCCATCACCGGGATTGCCGGACCGGCGGGCGGCTCGGCGGAGAAACCGGTCGGGCTGGTGCACTTCGCCGCGGCGCGGCGCGGACATCGCGCCCTCCATGCCGAGCGGCGCTTCGGCGACATCGGCCGTTCGGCCGTGCGCCTCGCCTCGGTTGCTGAGGCGCTCAGCATGCTGAAGCAGGTTGCGGGGTAACTCTTCTCCGCTCATTCCCGGGGCCGGCGCAGCCGGAAACCGGGAATCCAACCGGCAGCGCCACCGGTGTTCCGTCGGGCCATTGAATCGTCGGCTGGATTCCCGCTTTCGCGGGAATGAGCGGGACGTGGAGGCGCGGCGCTCACGTCTACTTTCACCGCTCTCACGTCTCTGGAATATCGCGGTGATACTTTTCGAGGGTGATGTTGTCAGGATCCGGACCGCCGCGCACACCGGTGTCGAGCCCATCGATCGCCGCGATTTCTTCCTTCGACAAGTCAAAATCGAAGATGCCAAAATTCTCCGCAATGCGAGCGGGCTTGGTCGACTTCGGAATCGCGGATCGCCCCTCCTGAAGGTGCCAGCGCAGCATCACCTGCGCCGCCGACTTGCCGTGCCGACGAGCAATCTCAAGAAGTGTCGGATCATCGAATGTGCTCTTCGATCCCCCGCGGTAAGAGGTAATGCCTCCGATGGGCGACCAGGCTTGGGTCACAATGCCGTGCGTGGCGTGCAGATGCTGGAGCCCGGATTGCTGGAAATACGGGTGACATTCGACCTGGTTCACGGTGGGGACGACAGAGCTGTGGCTGAGCAGCCGATCGAGATGTTGCGGCATGAAGTTGCTGACGCCAATGGCGCGCACCCGGCCTTCAGCGAGCAGTTGCTCAAGCGCACGATAAGCTTCAAGCGTTCGATCGAAGACCGAGGACAGTGGTTGATGCAACAGCATCAGGTCGATCTGCTCGACTCCCAGCTTTCCGGCGCTCTTGTCGAACGCGTGCAGCGTGGCATCATAGCCGTAGTCGCTGATCCAGACCTTCGTCTCGATGAACACCTCGTCGCGGCGCACGCCGGAACTGCGGATCCCGTCGCCTACGCCGCGCTCGTTGAAGTATGACGCAGCCGTATCGATGTGCCGGTAGCCAACGCGCAGAGCCTCGGCGACTGCGGCTGGCGTTTCAGCGGGTGGCGTCTGAAAGACGCCGAAGCCGATCGGCGGCAGCATCACGCCGTTGTTCAGAGTGAGCGGGGGGTAGTGGGTCATCGGCTAGCCTTGGCGATGTGCGGCCGTACGGAGGGTGCCGGTCGATCTGGGACCCAGCCTCCGCCGCGACGAAGAATAAATCACACCGCCGTCTTCCCATAGACCTCATCCGCGCGCGCCTCGAACGCGGCGGCGAATTTGCGGAATGCGGTGTCGAACGCCGCGCCCATAATCGCGGCCAGCGTGCGCGAACGGAACTCGTAGTCGATGGCGAAGCGCACCAGGCATTCGCGCTCGCCTGTCGCCTCGAACGTCCAGCGGCTGTCGAGATGGCGGAACGGTCCGTTGACGTACTCGGCGCGGACCACGAGCGCCGCGCGGTCGAGCGTGACCCGCGTGGTGAACGTCTCGCGCACCGGGCCGTAGGCCACGGTCATGTCGGCGACGAGCACCTCCCTGCCCTCTTCCACCGCGCGCCCCTTCACGGAGAGCGCGCGGCAGAGCGGCACGAACTTCGGATAGGATTCGACGTCGGCGACGAGCGCGAACATCTCGGAAGCGGAATGGGCAACCCGCCGCTCGCTTCCGAATTTCGGCATCAGCGCCCGAGCTTGGCGGCGCGCGCGGCCTTGAGCCGCGCGAAATCCTCGCCGGCATGGTGCGAGGAGCGCGTCAGCGGGCTCGACGACACCATCAGGAAGCCCTTGGCGTAGGCGATCGCCTCGTAGTTCTTGAACTCTTCCGGCGTGACGAAGCGCTTCACCGGATGGTGCTTGCGCGTCGGCTGCAGGTACTGGCCGATGGTGAGGAAATCGACGTCGGCGGCGCGGAGGTCGTCCATCAGCTGCAGCACCTCGTTCCGCTCCTCGCCGAGGCCGACCATGATGCCGGACTTGGTGAACATCGCGGGGTCGAGCTCCTTCACCTGCTGCAGCAGACGCAGCGACGCGAAGTAGCGCGCGCCCGGTCGCACTGTCAGGTACTTCGACGGCACGGTCTCGAGGTTGTGGTTGAACACGTCGGGCCGCGCTGCCACCACCTTCGGGATGGCGCCGTCCTTGCGCAGGAAATCCGGCGTCAGGATTTCGATGGTCGCGCCGGAGCGCGTGCGGATCGCGGCGATCACCTGCGCGAAATGCTCGGCGCCGCCGTCGTCGAGGTCGTCGCGGTCGACCGAGGTGATGACGACGTGGTTGAGGCCGAGCTTGGCGACGGCGTCGGCGACCTCGGCCGGCTCGTGCGGGTTGAGCGCGCCGGGCATCCCGGTCTTGACGTTGCAGAAGGCGCAGGCGCGCGTGCAGGTATCGCCCATGATCATGAAGGTCGCGTGCTTCTTCGACCAGCACTCGCCGATGTTGGGGCAGCCGGCCTCCTCGCACACCG
>CAYOUO010000180.1:0-6460 GCA_964407155.1 uncultured Hyphomicrobiales bacterium
CGTGGTGACGGTGATGGGCCGCATGCGCTTGCCGAGCCCCGCAGCCAGCACCATGGCGCGTTTGGGCGCTGTGGATGATCTTGCCGGCATGACGAGGCCTCGTCTCAGGAGGGAAGATGCCTCTCATACCAGAGAGCCAGACGCGAAAGAACGGGCTCAGACAACAGCTGTGAAAGATAACGGGTAAGACGGTCCAAGTGCCTGATGTATTGCGGTTTTCCAGCCTCGGCGAAGCGTGCGAACGCACCCATGTTTTTCATCGTGCGCAGCCCCCCGGCGATGGTGAACGCCATCCGGAAGGAATCGGCCGCAAAGGACTTGCCCGCCCGCCGCCGCGCCGAAAGATAGCGGCTGACCAGCGCATCGGCGAGAGCAGCCTCGACGTCGACACGGGCATCGAAGACGAGCGAGGCGACGTCGTAGGCGGCGGGACCGACAAACATGTCCTGGAAGTCGATGAAGCCGACCCGCGCGATGCCGGTGCGGCCCGGGAGCCAGAAGAGATTGGCCGACTGAACATCGAAGAGCACCCAGCTCTGCTCCGCGGCTGCAAGCTTCGCCGCAAGATCGCGCCAGATCGCGAAAAATTCTGCCCGGCTCGCCTCATCGAGTTTGGCGCCGCGGACGCGCGGCACGTACCAATCCACGAACAGGCCGAGCTCGGCGAAGAGCGCCTCCCGGGCCAGCGACTGCAAGGCGTGAGTCGCGCCGCCGGGCGCCGGCAGAACGGGCGCGCGCCGCCGCCCGTGCAGCATGGCGAGCGCGTCGACCGTGGCGGCGTAGCGCTCGGTCACCGGCGCGTCGCCGGCGGTCACGCCTTCGGTGCCGAAATCCTCCATCAGCAGAAAGCCGGCATCGCGATCCGCCGCGAGAATCCGGGGGGTCGACAGACCCGCGTCGCGAAGCGCGTCGGCGACGGCGACGAAGGCCGTCACATCGCGGGCGCGAAATTTCCGCCGCGGATCGTCGGCGGCGAGCTGGCCATCCGGCGGCCAGTCCATCAGGACGGCGGTAGCTCCGGGCCTTTCCACGCGTTCGTATGTGCGGGCCGAAGCGTCTCCAGCGACGTGCTGCCGCCGCGCTCCGCCCCAGCCAGCGCGCGACATCATTTCGCGCGCAGACAGGCTGCGGACAGCGCGAGCAAGCGGGCCAGCGTCTCCGGTTAGCGTGGCGCGGCGACCGCGGCCAGCGATCGCGAAGGCGATCTCGAGCCGCGGCGCGGGAAGACGCTCGCCGGCATGTTCCGGCCACTCGACGAGCAGGGCGCCGGTCGCTGCCGCCTCGGCGAGACCGAGTTCGTCGATTTCGGCGGGATCGGCGAGGCGGTAGAGGTCGGCGTGAGTGATGGCGATCCCGCCGGCGACGTACGTCTGGGCGAGCGTGAAGGTCGGGCTCGGAACCTCGAGATCGGGATCGCCAGCGAGCGAGCGGATGAGGGCGCGCGCGAAGCTCGTCTTGCCGGCGCCGAGACCGCCAGACAGCGCCACAACATCCCCGGGACGGAGCCGCGCCGCCACGTCTTGGGCGAGACGCGCGGTGGCGGCCTCGTCAGGCAGATCGACGATGACTGGCGACGGAATGCTGGCCACGCGCGAGTGCAGTCACTCTGCAGCGGCCGCGTCAAGGGCAGGGCGCTGCGGCAGGCGCACCTTGGCAACCGTGCCCCTACCCTCCTCGGAAGCGATTTCAACCGTTCCGTCGTGGAGAGCGACGAAGCTTTTCACGATGGAAAGCCCAAGCCCCACACCGCCGCGTGCCGAGCCGCGCGGCATGCTGGAAAAGCGATCGAAAACGGAACCGAGGAAGGCCGCGGGAATGCCGGCGCCTTCGTCGGCCACGGTGAATTCCACAAAGCCGCCCGAGGTGGTGACGGAAAGGCGGATGCGACCACCGGGCGGCGAATAGACGATGGCGTTGGAAAGAAGATTGTGCAGGATCTGGCGGACACGGCGCTCGTCGGCAATGAGGCCGCCGGCATCCGGGGCGATAGTCGTTTCGACCGTCACCCTGCCGTCGGCAAGGCGGTCGCTCACCTCGTCGAGCACAGCAGCAACGGCAGAGGGAACGTCAACCTCGGCCAGGTCGAGCCCCATGATGCCGGCGTCGATGCTGGTCAGATCGAGGATGTCGTTGACAATGGCGAGCAGCGCGGCGCTCGACTGCATGATGTAGCCGGTGTACTCGCGCTGCTTGGCGTTGAGCGGGCCGATCTTCGCATCGGCCAGAAGCTGCGAGAAGCCGATGATGTTGGTGAGCGGCGACCGCAGTTCGTACGACACGTGGTGAATGAACGCATTCTTGAGACTATCGGCGGTCTCCAGCGCTTCGTTGCGCTCGACCAGCGCGCGTTCGACCTGAACCGAATCGCTCACGTCAACGAAGGTCACCATCGTCTGGCCGTCGGGAAGCGGCACGGTGGCGTAGTCGATGACGCGGCCATCCGGCCGCTCCATGCGGCCGGATATCGAAGTGCGCGTCTCGTCCAGCCCGGCGACGCAGGCGGTGAAGCGGCGCCACATCGCCTCGTCGTCGTTCGGGCGGCGGCAGACAGCGACGATTTCCGAGACATGCGGGCGGCGCGAGAGAAACTCGGGTCCGAGTGCCCAGATTTTCGCGAAGGACGGGTTGTTGAGGCGAAGGCGTCCATCGGAACCGAACACCACCACGCCCTCGGTCAGATGATCGAGAGTCTCGCCCTGGACGCTGACCAGCGCGTTATATCGGCTTTCCAGATCGAGCCGCTCGGTGACGTTTTCGTAGACCCAGGTGGCGCCGCCCTGAGGATGGGGATTGGCGATGACACGCAGCGTGCGGCCATCCGGCATGTGCCGCCATTGCTCGCGCGTTTCCATCGAGCGATAGGCGGAGAGCAGATCGGCGCGCCACGAACGGAAATCGGCCTGCTCGGGAAGCTTGTGGGCGGCGCGGAGGCGGTCAAGGATCGCGGCTTCGTCCGGCGCCGAATCGAGGAAACCGGCATCGAGATCGAACAGTGCGCGATAGGCGGCATTGTAGGACTTCAGCCGGTGATCGGGCCCGAAGATCGCGACCGCCGTCTGGAGAGGATCGAGCGTGCGGGCGTTGAAGTCGATCTCGCGGCGAAGAGCGGCCTGCGCGGCTTCAACCTCGGTGACGTCGATGGCGAGCCCCGCGCTGCCATTGGCGGACGCGATATCGGCGACATCGAAAATGCGGCGAGCACCGGCGACAATGGCAGACAAACGCTTGTTGAAAGCGGGGTCGCTGCGGTGCGCGGACGAAATTGTGTCACGGCTCGTCGCATCGAGCAGTTCAAGGCCGAGCGCGACGGCAGCCTCGGCGTCCTTGGCCTCGACCGCCGCAGCATAGGCGTCGTTGACCCAGATCAGCGCATCTTTTTCGTCCCTCAGCCAGACGGGGAGCGGCGCCGCGGCGAGCATTGCGCGTGTGGTCTCGAGTTCGGTGGTGAGACGGACATTGCGCTGCTCGATCTCCGAACGAGCGAGCCGTTCGCCGGTGAGATCGCGGAAGCGGGCAACAGCGGCGCCGCCGACCGTGCGCCCGCGCACCTCGATCAAACGGCCGTCGATGGTGACGACGACCTGCTGAAACTGCTCGCCCCGATCACGCAGGTTGGCGAGCAGCTGTTCCAGCCGCGATGCGGAGCTCGATTTCAACCAACCTGGAAAATCGAGAAACCGGTCATCCCCCGCCGGCGCTCCGGCGGCCCCCGGAAGATTGCCGGCGAGAAGCGGCGGTTCGTCCGCGCTGCTCCACGCGACGAGACGCTGGTCCTCGTCGTTGACAAGAGCTTCGGCGCGATCGGCCAGCGAGCGGAGATCGCCGACGAGTGTCTTCAGCTGGGCATTTTCCGCCTCGACGCGATTACGTGCGCGGATGAGCTCAATTGTCGCAACCACGGCGAACGTCACCGCGCCGATCAGCGCCGCCATAAGAACGATGCTGCCGAGACTCAGATTTTCAGTCGCGAGTTGCGTTGCGGTTTCGGCGTGCGCGGAGGCGGGAAAGGCTGCGACCAGAACGACACGGCCGGTTCGGCGAATCGCATTCGCGCTCCCGCCATGCCATCGCATGCAAAGGACCCTTCCGCCTCGTCCCTTTACTCATGGGTGGCTTTGATTACGCGACCGCTGAAAGCCCGCACGCGATGCCGCGCGAATCAGCTTCATGTATAGCCGCTCGCGGAATCGGCATGAAGTGCGAATGCGCGCAAAAATCGTCGGCTGTTGCCGAGAAACATCGCCGACGGAATCAGTAGCGATAGTGCTCCGGCTTGAACGGCCCCTGCTGCGGCACGCCGATGTAGGCGGACTGCTTCTCGTTGAGCTCCGTCAGATTGGCGCCGATCTTGGCGAGGTGCAACCGCGCGACCTTTTCGTCGAGCGCTTTCGGCAAGGTGTAGACCTCGCGCTTGTACTGGCCCTGTTTCGTATAGAGTTCGATCTGCGCCAGCGTCTGATTGGTGAAGCTCGCCGACATCACGAAACTTGGATGGCCCATCGCGTTGCCGAGGTTGACGAGACGGCCTTCGGAGAGAAGCACGATGCGCTTGCCGTCGGGAAATTCGATCTCGTCCACCTGCGGCTTGACGTTGTGCCATTTCATATTGCGCAGCGCGGCCACCTGAATCTCGGAATCGAAGTGCCCGATGTTGCAGACGATGGCGCGATGCTTCATGCGGCGCATGTGCTCGATGGTGATGACATCGACGTTGCCGGTGGCAGTGACGAAGATGTCGGCGCGCGGAGCGGCATCGTCCATCGTGACGACCTCATAGCCTTCCATCGCTGCCTGGAGCGCGCAGATCGGATCGACCTCGGAGACAAGCACGCGCGCACCGGCCTGACGCAGCGATGCGGCCGAACCCTTGCCGACGTCGCCGAAGCCGGCGACCATCGCCACCTTGCCGGCCATCATCACATCGGTACCGCGGCGGATGCCGTCGACCAGCGACTCGCGGCAGCCGTAAAGATTGTCGAACTTCGACTTGGTGACGGAGTCGTTCACGTTGATCGCCGGAAAGAGGAGCGCGCCGCTTTTCTGCATGTCATAGAGACGATGGACGCCGGTGGTGGTCTCCTCGGTGACGCCGCGAATGTTCTTTGCGACGGCAGCGTAGAAGCCGGGTTTCGACTTCAGGCGCTGCTTGATGGAGGCGAAGAGCACCTCGGCTTCTTCGCTATCGGGCTTCTCCAAAAAGGCAATGTCGCCGTTCTCGGCACGCTTGCCGAGATGGATGAGCAACGTGGCGTCGCCACCGTCATCCAGAATCATGTTCGGGGTGCCACCGTCCGCCCATTCGAAGATGCGATGCGTGTATTCCCAGTAATCGACTAGGCTTTCGCCCTTGATCGCAAACACCGGCGTGCCAGCAGCGGCGATGGCGGCCGCGGCATGGTCCTGCGTCGAGTAAATATTGCAGGATGCCCAGCGAACATCGGCGCCGAGCGCCTTCAGCGTCTCGATGAGCACGGCGGTCTGGATCGTCATGTGCAGCGAACCCGCGATGCGCGCGGCTTTCAGCGGCTGCTTCGCGCCGTATTCTTCGCGCGTAGCCATCAGGCCTGGCATTTCAGTCTCGGCCAGCGAGATTTCCTTGCGGCCCCAGTCGGCGAGGCCGAGATCCTTAATGGCGTAGTCCTTGGCTCGAGACACGGGTTGGATTCCTCACGAATTTGGACCGGAATTGGCGCGACTTATAGCGAGGCGGCGCGGCCCGGGCAATAATCATATAAAGATTTCTTTATGTGATGATCGCGCCCAGAATCCCGGCCGCCGCCTTGACACCGGTGATGTATGCGCCGTGGGCGGTGGAATAGTCGGTCGTTGAGCACGCTTCGCCAGCAAAGAAAATGCGATCCTCCACCGGCTCCGCCAGCACGCTGCGATCGTCCGCGTGACCCGGGATGGCGTACGAATAGGAACCGAGCGCGAAAGGATCGCGGCCCCAGGCGTGGAAACCGGCGGGGCGCAGCCGTCGGGCGATATCGCTGCCCAGCGCAGCGACAAGTTCCGCGACCGCGAAATCGAAAAATGCGCGCTCGCCATCCGCCTCGAGCGAACGCGCGTTTTCGCCGCCAAAAAACGCCTCGATCACCGGACGCCCCAGCGGACGGAAGTGATAGGCGGCCGTGGCGACGGCGTCGGTGCGGCCAAACAGGCGGCTCTCGCTCTGGAACTCATCGGCGCCGTCGAGAGCAAGGTAGAGCTTGTCGGCGAGGCCAAGGGGCAGGCTCGCCGCCGCTGCGAGCTTGTCGGGAAGCGCCGGGGCAAAAAATTCCGGCGCCGATGCAAGGACGCCGGTCGGAAGCGCGACGACGACGTAGTCAGCCGTCAATGTTCCGTTCCCGGTCTCCAGGCGCAGGCGCTTGCCACAGCGATCGACCTTGATGACGCGCGTGGAGAGCGACACCACGAGGCCGCTGCCATGATCGGCGACGAGCCTGCCCCTTGGCCTCGC
>CAYOUO010000181.1:0-4757 GCA_964407155.1 uncultured Hyphomicrobiales bacterium
AACGGTGCCGGCAAATCCACGCTCATCAACGTGCTGTCCGGACTCTCCCGGCCGGACGAGGGCGAAAACTTCATCGACGGAAAGGCCGCGGCATTACGCGACGCCAAGGACGCCATCCGCGCGGGCATCGGCATGGTGCACCAGCACTTCATGCTGGTGCCGGTGTTCACCGTGGCCGAGAACGTGATCCTCGGCGTGGAGCCGACCGGACGGCTCGACCACCTGGACATGGCGCGGGCGCGGGCGCAGGTCTCGCAGATCAGCACCGACCACGGGCTGGCGGTCGACCCCGACGCGATCATCGAGGAAATTCCCGTCGGCCTGCAACAGCGCGTCGAGATCATCAAGGTTCTGTTCCGCTCGGCGGATGTGATCATCTTCGACGAGCCGACGGCGGTGCTGACGCCGCAGGAGGTGACCGAGTTTTTCGGCATCATCCGGTCGCTGCGCGATGCCGGGAAGGCGCTGGTCTTCATCACGCACAAGCTGCACGAGGTGCTGGAGGTCGCGGACCGCATCAGCGTGCTGCGCGGCGGCAAGGTGGTGGGCCATGGCGATCCCAAGACGGCGACCGACGCGGAACTCGCCGAGATGATGGTGGGGCGCTCGGTCCGCTTCGCCGTCGAGAAGCGGCACTCGCCGCCGGGCAATGCGCTGCTGGAGGTGATCGGGCTGCGCGTTCTCAATGAACGCGAAGAGGTGGCGGTGCGCGGCGTCGACTTCGCGGTGCGCGGCGGCGAAGTGGTGGGCATTGCAGGCGTGCAGGGCAATGGACAGACCGAACTGGTGGAGGCGCTGACCGGCCTGCGGCACGCCAGCGAAGGAACCATCCGATTCCTCGGTAGCGACATCACGAAGGCGAGCCCGCGCCAGCGCCATCGCATGGGCATGGCGCATGTGCCGGAAGACCGCCAGCGCGCCGGCATGGTGGCCGAGTTCACGCTGGCCGAAAACTGCGTGCTGGACAGCTACTACGAGTCACGGTTCTCGTCGGGCCTGGCGCTGCACTGGAACAAGGTCGACGCGGAAGCGACCCGCATCGTGCAGGATTTCGACGTCAGAACCGAATCCATCTACAGCCTCGGCGACCATCTTTCCGGCGGGAACCAGCAGAAGCTGGTGGTCGGGCGCGAGCTGTCGCGCGACATCAAGCTGATGATCGCCTCGCAGCCGACGCGCGGCGTCGACGTGGGCTCGATCGAGTACATTCACGACCGGCTGGTGGAAGCCCGCGACCGCGGCGTCGGCGTGCTCATTGTCTCGACGGAGCTCGACGAGATTCTCAGCCTCTCGGACCGCATCCTGGTGATGTTCCGCGGCAAGATCGTCGCCGAGTTCGAGGGCGCCGGTGCCGATGTGAACCGCATCGGCCTCGCCATGGCGGGGGCAGGAGCGGAGGCGGGAGCCGCGCCATGAGCGTCGAAGAGCAGCACGGCGAACCGAGCACCAACGACCTGCTCAAGGACTTCGTCGTCACGCGCGCGCAGTTCGAGGACGTGGTGATCGTCCCGGTGCTCGCCGTGGTGGTCGCGATGATCCTCGGCGGCGTGGTCATGCTGGCCACGGGTGTCGACATCCCGACCATCGGCGTGGCCTTCCAGGCGCTGTTCACCGGCTCGGTCGGCTCGATCTCGGCGATCTCCGAGACGCTGACCGCGGCGGCGCCGGTGACGATTGCCGCGCTCGGCATGGCGCTTGGTTTTCGCGCCGGGCTCTTCAACATCGGCGCCGAGGGACAGATGCTGCTCGGCGGGATCGCGGCGGTGGCGGTCGGTTTCTCGTTTCCGGACCTGCCGATCTTCATCCACCTGCCGCTGGCGCTTGCCGCCGGCATCATCGTGGGCGGACTTTACGCGGCCATCCCGGGCTGGTTGAAGGCGGCGACCGGCGCGCACGAGGTGATCACCACGATCATGCTCAACCTGATCGCGACGGAAATCGTCGGCTTCCTGCTGCGCAACCCGCCGATCCAGAAGCCGGGCCGGCACGATCCGGTCTCGCAATCGGTGCTGGACAGCGCGGCGCTGCCCAAGCTCCTGACCTGGCTCGACCCGAACCTCCGGCTGAACGCGGGCATCATCATCGCGATCGCAATGGTGATCCTGATCTACTGGCTGCTGTTCAAGACCACGCTCGGATTCGAGTTCCGGGCGAGCGGGCTCAACCCTTCGGCGGCGCGTTATGCCGGCATGCGCTCCAATCTCATCATCGTGGTGGTGATGGCGATCGCCGGCGCGATGGCCGGCCTTGCAGGAAGCGTGCAGGTGCTTGGCGTGCTGGGACGCGCGACGCCGGGTTTTTCGGGCGGCGTGGGCTTCGACAGCATCGCGGTGGCGCTGCTCGGACGCTCGCATCCGATCGGCGTGCTTCTGGCGGGGCTGCTGTTCGGCGCGCTGCAGGCGGGAGGGCGGCAGATGCAGGTGGCGGCCGGGGTGCGCATCGACCTCATCGCCATCATCCAGTCGCTGATCATCGTCTTCGTGGCGGCGCCGCTCTTGATGCGGGCGGCGTTCCCGTGGGCGTTCCGCAGGCGCACCCGGGCGAGCAGGCAGTAACGCGACATGGCAAGCATCGACACCCTCCCGCTCACCGGCACCGCGAACCTCGACCAGGTGCGGCGACGCCAGACCATCATCAACGGCTGCATCCTGATCGTGCTGGCGGCATTCGTTGCGGGCGTTTTCATGCCGGCGTCGGAGGGCGACGCCAGCTTCCGGCTCGCGGTCGGCGGCGACTATTTCACCCTGCCCGACCTCGTGGTTCCGGCGCGGCCTTACATGGACGTGGTGGCCCTGCTGCTCGCCTTCTTCGGCGCGCGCCAGTTCCTGCGAGGGGCCGGCCGGCAGACCGGGCTCTTCCTCGGCGTCGGTCTTTTCCTGGCGGTCACGACGTTTCTGGTGTGGGCAACCGCCGGCAAGGAATTCTCGCTCACCGGCATGCTCGAGGCGACGGTGGTGCGGGCAGTGCCGATCGCACTCGGCGGGCTGGTCGGCACGCTATGCGAGCGCGTCGCCGTGGTGAACATCGGCATCGAAGGGATGCTGCTCTCGGGCGCCTTCACCGGCGCCATCGTCGGCTCCCTGCTTGGCGGCTGGATCGGCCTCATTGCCGCGGTCGCGGTCGGCGGCCTGATGGGTCTCCTGCTCGGCGTCCTCGTGATCACCTACCGCGTCGACCAGATCATTGCCGGCGTTGCGATCAATTTGTTCGCGCTCGGCCTCACCTCCTACGTGACGAGCCAGGTGCTGACGCAGCATCCCGACCTCAACAACGCGCCGATCTTCCCGGACGTCGACATCCCGGTGCTCTCCGGCATTCCGATCATCGGGCGCGTGCTCTTCCAGCAGAACCTGTTCGTCTACGGCGCGGCGATCATCATCGCGGTGGCGACGTATTATCTTTTCCACACGCGCTGGGGCCTCAGGGCGCGCGCGGTGGGCGAGCACCCGGAGGCCGCCGACACGCTTGGCCTCAACGTCTACCGCATCCGCTACGTCAACGTGATCGTCGGCGGGATGGTGGCGGGCTTCGCCGGCGCATGGTTCACGCTGGGCTCGGTCGGCCGCTTCGACATCAACATGACGAACGGGCGCGGCTTCATCGGCCTAGCGGCGATGATCTTTGGCCGCTGGCACCCGGTCGGCGCGCTGCTTGCGGCGCTGGTCTTCGGTTTCGCGGATTCGCTGCAGCAGAAGCTCGCGATCCTGCAGACGCCGATCCCCTCCGAGTTCCTGGCGATGGCGCCCTACATCGCGACCATCGTGCTGGTTGCGGGGCTGATCGGCCGGGCGCGGGCGCCGGCGGCGGACGGCAAGCCCTACATCAAGGAATAGCGGGTGGCGTCCGGTCGCGGCGCGATCGCGCTGGTCGCGCACGACCAGATGAAGGACGCGATGGTCGCCTTTGCGCGCGATCATGGTGCGGAGCTCGCGCGCTTCCCTCTCTACGCGACCGGCACCACCGGTACGCGCATCCTGGAGGCTTGCCCGGAACTCGCGATCACCCGATTGAAAAGCGGACCACTCGGCGGCGACCAGCAGATCGGCTCGCTGATCGCCGACGGAACAATCTCGGCGCTTTTTTTCTTTATCGATCCGTTATCGCCGCTGCCGCACGACGTCGACGTCAAAGCGCTGACTCGCCTCGCGGTCGTCTATAACATCGCGATGGCGTTGAACCGGCGGACGGCCGACCTGCTCATGGCCCATCCGGAAATGCTGGAATTTCAGAGATAAATCCGCCAAGCCTGAACGATGACTGCCGCTGACAGCTACCTCGACCATCTCCCGTTCCCGATCCTGATCGGCGACATCGGAGGGACGAACGCGCGCTTTGCGCTGGTGAACGCGCCGGACGCGCCGCTGGAACGGCTGCCCAACGCGCACACGCCGGATTTCCCGAACATCGACGATGCCATCGAGCAGACGGTGGTCAAGCGAGCCGGCGACCGGCCGCGCGCGGCCGTGCTGGCGCTGGCCGGGCCCATCACCGGCGACCGGGTGCCGATGACCAACTCGCAATGGGTGGTGGAACCGAAGAAGCTGATCCGGCGCTTCGGCCTGAGCGAAGTGGTGTTGCTCAACGATTTCGAGGCGCAGTCGCTGGCGCTGCCCGACCTCAAGCCGGAGGATGTGAGGCAGATCGGCGACGGCGAGGTGACGGCAACGCATGCGCGCGTGGTGATCGGCCCCGGGACCGGGCTCGGCGCCGCGGCACTCGTGCACGCGCGCGGCGTATGGATTCCAGTGCCCGGCGAA
>CAYOUO010000182.1:0-9787 GCA_964407155.1 uncultured Hyphomicrobiales bacterium
GCCATCCTTCGCTATCACCGCTTCGGGCGGGCGCTCTACGCGATCGGCGGCAATCCGGAAGCGGCGCGCGCCGCCGGCATCCGGGTGGATCAATACGTGTGGGTCGTCTTCATCCTCGGCGGCGGACTGGCGGCGCTCTCCGGCCTCATGCTGACCGGCCGCATGGCGTCCGTTCTCTCCGGGCAGGGGCAGAACATGATCTTCACCGTGTTCGCCGCCGCAGTCATCGGACGCATCAGTCTCAACGGCGGCAAGGGATCGATCCTCGGCGCGCTTTGCGGCGTCATCCTGCTCGGGATCATTTCCAATATCCTGACGCTGTCGAACATCGAGACTTTCTGGATTTCGGCGACGTACGGCGCGATCATTCTGTTCTCCCTCATCCTGACCCGGCTGACCTCCGGCAAGTCCTATCGCAGCGATTGAGCCCGGCGGGAGCCGCCGCCGCTCACGCAAAATTGCGAAACGTTTTTCTTGCGCACGATCCTGGGCAAGTTGTGTCCGCTCACACAATATCGCGGCGCACGCCGGCGTGTGATCGAGCGGCCTGCGTTGCCGCGTTTTGGCTCACAGTTCGGCGAAAAATCGGGCTCCGCTCTCCGTGCGCGGCAAATCAGATGCATGCCGAGCGCTGCATCGCCTGAGCGCGTCCGCATCGCAGCATCTTTTCCGCTTGCTTTCGCCAACCTCGCGTTCTTAAATCGTTTTGACGGCGTGTAGCGTTCTGCCGGTTCCGGCTTTCGTCGCGCTCGCCGCCCGGACCAAAAAGGCCCGCCGCTCGTCTGCGGTCGTCGGCTGAATGGTCACCGTCAACGGGAGACAGCCCTTGAACCGAGCCCTAGCGCCGCAGCTTCTTCGACCCGAAGATTTCGATCCGCACTGGGCGTGGGACCGCGCCATACCCGCGCCGGGACACATGGCCGTCGACTTCGAGGGCCGGGTCGATTTCGACCGCTTGCGCCGCTACCGTCTGGCGCGTGCACGCGAAGCGCTCAATCGCTCGCAATGCGGGGCGCTGCTCCTGTTCGACGTCAACAACATCCGTTACGTCACGGCGACCAAGATCGGGGAGTGGGAGCGCGACAAGCTTTGCCGCTTCGCGCTCCTGATGCGCGACCAGGAGCCGCTGGTCTGGGACTTCGGTTCCGCCGCCGTCCACCATCGCCTCTATTGCGATTGGCTGCAGCCGGATCATGTGCGTGCCGGCATGCTCGGCATGCGGGGAACCGTGCCGCCCGCCGTTGGACTCATGCGCAAGCACGCGGCCGAGATCATGTCGCTGCTCAACGAGGCCGGCGTCGGTAAGATGCCGATCGGCGTCGATCTCGCCGAGACGGCCATGTTCTTCGAGCTGCAGCAGGCGGGCATGACGGTGGTCGACGGCCAGCAGGTCATGCTGGATGCGCGCGAGATCAAGAACATTGACGAGATCGTGCTGCTCAATCAGGCGGCTGCCATGGTCGACGGCACCTACCACATGATCTACGAGCAACTGAAGCCGGGCGTTCGCGAAGCCGACATCGTCTCGCAGGCAAACGCCATGCTCTACTCGATGGGCTCGGACGACGTCGAGGCAATCAACGCCATTTCCGGCGAGCGCGGCAATCCCCATCCGCACAACTTCACCGATCGCCTCTTCCGGCCGGGTGATCAGGCCTTCTTCGATATCCTGCAGTCCTATCAGGGCTATCGCACCTGCTACTACCGCACCTTCAACATCGGCAGGGCGACGCAGGGCCAGCGCGATGCCTACAAGCAGTGCCGGGAGTGGCTCGACAAGGCGATCGAACTGATCAAGCCGGGCGTGTCGACGGACCGCGTGGCTTCAGTGTGGCCCAGGGCCGAAGAGTTCGGATTCCCGGACGAGTTGTCCGCGTTCGGGCTGCAGTTCGGTCATGGACTCGGGCTTGCTCTCCACGAACGGCCGATCATCTCGCGGCTCGTCTCGCTCGACAATCCGATGGAGATCAAGACGGGCATGGTGTTCGCGCTCGAGACGTACTGCCCGGCCTCGGACGGCTATTCGGCTGCTCGCATCGAGGAGGAGGTCGTTGTCACCGACACCGGCTGCAAGATCATCAGCCTCTTCCCTGCCGAAGAGCTTCCCATCGCCAATGCGTACTAGCCGCCGGGCGCGGCTGAGGATGAATTGATGACGATCGAGGAGAGCAGCCGCCGCACGATCGTCTTTGCCGATCTCGTCGAATGGAACGTCCCGCCGCCCGATGGCTCATCCGGGCGGGATGTTCGTCATTCTCCTGATGCATACAATCGGGGGCAGGCCGGGTTCGGAACCGGCATCTCGCGGAGGTAGGACATGGCGCGGACCCTCATTCGCCAGGCAACCATCATCTCCGTCGATCCCAAGATTGGGGATCTCCGCCGCGGCGATATCCTGATCGACGGAAGCAGGATCGCTGCGATCGCGCCGAAAATCGAGGCGGCCGATGCCGAGGTGATCGATGCCACGGACATGATCGCGATCCCGGGGCTCATCGATACGCATCGTCACACGTGGGAGTCGCTGCTCCGCGCGACCGGTCCTGACTGGTCGCACGCGCAGTATTTCACCGGCGTGCGCGGCGTCATGGGCGGTCTCTACACGCCGGAAGACAATTACGTCGGCAATCTGCTCGGCGCTCTGGAAGCGCTCGATAGCGGCATCACCACGCTCTACGACTGGTCGCACAACAACAACTCGCCGGAGCATGCCGACGCATCGGTTCAGGGCCTGAAAGATTCAGGCATCCGCGGCGTATTCGCCTACGGCAATTCCAATGCCGAGTGGTTTCCTCCCAATACGATCCCGACGAATTACGACGACGTCCGGCGCGTGCGGAAGCAGCATTTTCCTTCCGACGACGGGCTGGTGACGATGGCGGTAGCGGCACGCGGGCCGCAGTTCACCACGCTCGACATCACCGAGAAGGATTTTCAGACAGCACGCGACCTCGGCGTGCGGATCACGGTCCATGTCGGCGACGGCCTCTGGGGCTTCAACAAGCCGCTCATCCAGATGCAGTCGCGCGGCCTCCTGAAGGACGACACGACTTACGTCCACTGCAACACCATCAGCGACGACGAGTTCAAACTGATCGCGGATACCGGCGGTACGGGCTCCATCGCCCCCGAGGTGGAGATGCAGATGGGCCATGGCATGCCGCCCGCCCTGCGCTTTCTCGCCGTCGGCATTCGTCCCAGCCTTTCCATCGACGTCGTGACAACGATCCCGGGCGACATGTTCGACGCGATGCGGGCGTTCCTCGCGGGCACTCGTCTGATGGTGCACCGGCTTGCCATCGAGAAGCGTGAGGCGATCCATCCGCTGCCGCTGACCAGTCGTGATGTGCTCGAATTCGCCACCCTGCAAGGCGCTCGCGCCTGCGGGCTCGACCACAAGACGGGAAGCCTGACGCCTGGCAAGGAAGCCGACATCGTTCTCATCGACACGAACAGCATGAATCTCATTCCGATGAACAATCCGGTCGGCGCGGTTGCCGAGTTCTGCCATACGGGCAACGTCGACAGCATTTTCGTCGCCGGCAAACCGGTAAAACGTCATGGGAAGCTGCTCGGGATCGATTTTCCGGCGTTCCGCCGGCGCGTCGATGCGTGTCGCGACGGCCTCTTCGCGCGCGCTGGTGTTCCGACCGATGGGTCGTGGATCGTGAAGCCATACGAAGAAGAGCCGAAGGCCGAATTCTGATGGCGCCTGCGGCTTCCATCAGCCCGGATCGCCCGGTTGCGGTTGGCGAGAATCCCGGCCTGGGGGCGAGTCGTATTCCGGTCTCGCTGGTGACCGGCTTTCTCGGCAGCGGAAAGACCACGCTGATCGCTGCACTGCTGCGCCAGCCGGGGATGCAGGGCACCGCAATCATCGTCAACGAGATCGGGGCGGTCGGCATCGACGATGCGATTTTTGCCGATACGCTCCCGGCCAGCGACATCAGACTGCTCGCCAACGGGTGCATGTGCTGCGCCGCGGGCGACGATCTTGCGACGACGATATGGTGCCTGGTGGTGCGCTCCGACCCTCCCCGTCGCATCATCATCGAAACATCGGGGCTGGCCGATCCGGCACCGGCGCTGCGACGGCTGATGGGCGATGTGCGATTGCGGCAGGCGATCCGTCTGGATGCCGTGATTGCCACCGTCGATGGCGTGAATGGCAGCCGCGATCTTGACACGCAGCCTGTCGCAATGCGGCAGGGTGCGTTTGCCGATCGCCGTCTGATCACCAAAGCCGATCTCGCCGAGCCCGCCGAGGTGGCGGCGCTGGCAGAACGGCTAAACAGCCTGAATCCCGGCGCCCCGGTCGAAGTCGTCGCGAATGGCGCCATCGACGCCGCCAGGTTGTTCGGGCTCTCGCTGATCAGTCCGGAAACCGGGCGGGCCGACCTCGATCGCTGGCTCAATCTCGAGCCGTATCGCGCGCGACCACTCGGGCGGACCGTATCTCGTGACATCCATTTCACCGGTGGCCCGGCGCACGATGCCTCGGTTGGCACCTGGCTTATCGAGGAGCGGCGACCCGTGGTTTGGGAAAACCTGTCGCCGCGGCTCGGTGAGATCTTTGCGCGCCACGGCGACAGCCTGCTGCGGGTCAAGGGTGTCATCTGGACCGCCGCTGACGATCGCCCGCTGGTCATCCACGGCGTTCAGCAGCTGTTCCACAGGCCGGTTCGTCTTCAGCGATGGTCGCGCTCGCCCGCCACCAGCATCGTGGCAATCGGCGATCATGGCGCGGCGCCGGCTATCGAACTCATTGCCGATGCGCTGGCGACGTCCGTAACTGGTCTGCCTGCGGATGAGCCGAGATCGCGGCGGAAAGCGATTGAAGCTTTGGAACTTGTGACTGAAGGGAAACGATAATGAGAGTTGCAGTCGCCGGGCTCGGCTGGTGGGGCAAGCAGATCGTGAGTTGTCTTTCCAGGAGCCGGCGGTTCGAGGTGCTGTACGGCATCGATCCGAAGCCGCCAGCCGACGTCGAGGATTTTCGGAAGACGTATCCGTTCAAGTTGTCGACCGATCTCGGCGTTGCCCTGGCCGATCCGGCAGTGGAAGGCATCGTGCTGGCGACGCCACACGTGCTGCACGAAGAGCAGTCGCTGCAGGTGATCGCAGCCGGCAAGAATCTTTTCTGCGAGAAGCCGCTCGCGATGTCGGGGGCGGGCGCCCGCCGCATTGTGGAAACCTGCAAGCGCGGAGGGAAGGTGCTCGGCATCGGGCACGAGCGCCGCTGGGAGCCGGCCTTCGAGGAGTTGCAACGGCTGATCGATGCAGGAGCGCTCGGGCGGATTCTCACTTTCGAGGCAAATGTCAGTCACGATCAATTTCGCAAGCTGGCGCCCGATAACTGGCGTCTCGACACCGCGAGCGCGCCGGCCGGCATGATGACCGCGGTCGGCATTCATCTCACCGACTTGATGATCCATTTCGCCGGTCCAGCGGCGGAAGTGCGCGCCCGCTCTGCCGGCATGGTCTTCACGCCGCCGGCGCAAGATTTCGTGACCGCGTCGATCGAGTTCAAATCCGGCGTCCGGGCTACCTACACTTCGCTCTCCAGCACGCCGTTCTACGCGCGCTTTGCCGCATTTGGCGACGCCGGCTGGGTGGAGATCACCAGCGAGGCAAACGTCGACCGAGGAAAGCCGACCGTTCTTACCGTGAGTGATGCCGATGGTCGCCGCACGACAGTATACGAGGCGACGGACACGGTGACGCAGAATTTCGAGGCGTGGGCTGACGCGGTCGAAGGGCGCGCTACCTATCGCTTCACTGACCGGGAGATCATCGATAACATTGCGCTTTTCGAGGCGATCGTCAGGTCATCGCGCAACGATGGCGCTCCCGAACTGCTTTGAAACGACGTTCATTGCCGCGGGATCGGTATAAGTCGCCGGACTCGTGAAGCCATAGCTGGAGGCGCAGATCACCATGCAGTCCCAATACAGCAACCTTCTCGCCGACGTACCGACCGATCTCTATATCGGGGGGCGCTGGGTGCCGGCTTCCGACGGGTCGCGCATGGACGTGATCGACCCCGCGACAGAATCCGCGGTCGCCTCGGTAGCGAGCGCATCGGTGGACGATGCGCGAAGCGCCCTGGAAGCCGCGGCGGCGGCAGCGCCCGGCTGGGCGGCGCGCAAGCCACGCGAACGCGGTGAAATTCTGCGCAAGGCATACGAGTTGCTCTCGCGGCAGAGCGAGCGCTTTGCGCGCCTGATCACGATTGAGAACGGGAAGTCGCTCGCCGATGCGCGTGGCGAGGTCGCCTACGCGGCAGAGTTTTTCCGGTGGTATTCGGAAGAAGCGGTACGCAACGTGGGAGATGTTTCGCGGGCACCATCCTCCGGCGCGCGAATCGTCGTCCAGCACAAACCGGCCGGCATCGCCGTGCTCGTGACGCCGTGGAATTTTCCCGCGGCGATGGCGACGCGCAAGATTGGTCCGGCAATCGCGGCCGGATGTCCGGTCATCCTGAAGCCGGCATCGGAGACGCCGCTGACGGCGCTCGCGCTCGCCCCGCTGCTCGAGGAGGCCGGTGTTCCTGCCGGCATTGTCAACGTGATTCCGTCGCGCCGCTCGGGAGCGGTCGTCGGCGCGCTTCTGCAGGACATCCGCGTGCGCGTTGTTTCTTTCACCGGGTCCACGGAGGTCGGACGGAAACTTCTGCATGCGGCGGCTGACAACGTTGTGCGTCCGGTGATGGAACTCGGCGGCAACGCGCCCTTCATCATTTTCGAAGATGCGGACATCGATGCCGCGGTCGAAGGCGCGATGATTGCCAAGATGCGCAACATGGGCGAGGCGTGCACGGCCGCGAACCGGTTTTATGTGCACGACGCCGTTCATGATGCCTTCGCGACGCGCTTCGCGGAAAAGATGCGGGCGCTCAAGCTTGGCCACGGCCTCGATGAAGGGGTTGCACTGGGCCCTCTGGTTAACGCCGAGACCCGGGACAAGGTGGTCGAGCTTGTCGACGATGCCGTTGGCAAGGGCGCCAGGGTGCTGGCCGGGGGCGCCGCGCCGAAGGGAAAAGGGTTTTTCTTTCCGGCCACGGTGCTGACCGATGTGCCCGACAATGCAGCCATGCTGCGCGAGGAAATCTTCGGTCCCGTGGCTTCGCTTCAGCGATTCACCGATGAGGAGGAGATCATCGCGCGGGCGAACGCCACGGAGTACGGCTTAGTCGCCTATGTCTATACCAGTGACCTCAGCCGCGGCCTGCGCGTCTCCGAGAAGCTGGATTTCGGTATGATCGGGTTGAACCGCGGCATCGTTTCCGATCCGGCCGCACCGTTCGGCGGCATGAAACAGAGCGGGATCGGCCGTGAGGGTGCGCACGAGGGCATCATGGAATACCTCGACACGCAGTACGTATCGGTGAGTTGGTAGGAGCGCGTTGCAGCCAGGGGGCGCTTTTTACTCAGGCGCGTACGCTTCGACGGTCTCCTGCGCAGCGTCGCTGCGCGATACTTCGAGGCCACAGCGAGTTTCCTTGCCGTCATCCAATTCGCTGTTACGCGCCTGTGGATCAAGACGCATAGGCCGATCGGCCATGTGAAATGGCAAAAACCGGACGCGCGATCCGGCGGCAAGGCAGGCGACGTCATGCGGTACTTCCATGAGGCCGTCGGCCTTGAGCAGGGCGCCAAGGCTTGCCGATCCGGCGTTGGGGATCGGTTCGATTACCGGTGGTCCGTCACGGAACCGGTTCGCGACCGCTGACAGAACGAAATCGGTGCGGCCCGGTGGATGCGTGAAAGCGTCGCCCAATGTGGCAGTTTCGAACCACGGCGAGGATGATGCGAGTTCCGCTCGCGCGCGCATCATTGGCTCGCCGTAAAGCAGAAAACTGACCAGAGCCGCTACGCCGTTGCCGGGGAGACCAAGGACGGGCACTTGGTCCACCACCCCGACGACAAGCGGCTTTCCCGGCCTTTGGGCGATACGGAGTGCGCGCGCTGATCCACCCGCCTGGCGAAGTGCATCGACCATGAGATCGGTGGCGCTGCCGCCGGCTCCTCCCGAAGCGAGGATGAGGTCGGCATCCGACGACAACTCCGCCAGGGCCGCGCCCAGTGCAGTGCGATCATCGCGACAGATGCCGCCGTCGATGCTCTCGATCCACGGCTGCTGCAGGCGCGCCAGCAGCATCGGCCCATTCGAGTCGTATATCTGGAACGGTGCCACCGATTGTCCCGCGCGGCGCAATTCGTCGCCGGTGGAAAGCACGGCGACCCGAAGCCGGCGCCGGACGGCAACGTGGTCGATGCCGGTAGCCGCGAGGGCGGCAATGTGGCGCGGGTCGATGAGGGAGCCGGCCTCTATCAGAAGGTCGCCATCCGCGATGTCCTCGCCGCGTCGGCGAATATTAAGGCGGGAGGGAGCTGGTCCGGAGGTGAAGACTTTATCGCCCTGCACGTGACACACTTCATGCATCACCACGCCGGTAACGCCGGGCGGCACGGGAGCGCCGGTGGCCAGCCGGACGGCTTCCCCGGGGCGCAAGGTCAGCCTGGCGCCACGGCCCGCTGTAATCTCGGAGACGATACGATACCCCGGTCCGCTGCCTAGTTGGCCCAGCCCGTATCCATCCACCGCGGCATGATCGAAGCGCGGCAGCGGCTGCGTCGCATGGGCATTTGTTGCGGCAATCCGGCCCGCGGCGCGGAGCAGGGGTAGCGTCTCCGATCCCGTTATCGGCGTTGCGTGTTCGACGACAAGCTCGCGGGCATCCGCCGGCGTTATCAGGCTCAACTGCACTAACCTCGCAGTCTGGGAATATCGGTGGTACTTGCCCTGCCATCACAGGCTGAGGCGCGCGATCAGTCCTTGCGCCAGCGCAATTCGCGTGCACACATCGCCATATTCAGGTTCGCCGTGCCGGTTAAGCAGGACACGTCATGCTGGGAGAACTGATCGGTCAACTGGATGATCCCGAAACAGCGGCGGCAGTGGTCGCCACGCTGGAACCCCAGGCGCGGGATGATCTCACGCGGCGGGCAGACAGCCTCTCGATGAGCGTTGAGGCTTTCGTTTCCGGGGCGGTGCACGAGTTCGTCGAACGGGCTGACGACGACCTCTGGTTCCAGCTCATGACGGTGATCCGCAAGTCCGAAGACCCCGGGCTGGCGGCGGTGCAGACCATCCTGCGCTGGGTCATCACGCCGCGCTCGACATAGCGATGCTGATCGGAGCGATCCTTGCAGGCGGACGGTCGCGCCGCATGGGAGATGGCGACAAGTTCCTGCTGAAACTCGATGGCGAACGGCTCATCGACCGGGTCGCGCGACGCCTCGCAGGTCAGGTCGACCGGATGATCGTGAATGTCAACGGCAATGCGGAGGCTCTGGCGAATCTCGATTTGCCGCTCGTCGAGGACGTGCCGGAGCTGGCCGGACTTGGCCCGCTGAGCGGGATTTTTGCGGCGGCACGCTGGGCGGAGCACTCGCTTGGGCGCGAGGCTCTCGTTCTCACGGTGCCGGCCGACGTCCCGTTTCTGCCGCTCGATCTCGCCGCGGGTCTTGCGGCCGCGAGGCTGGAGGAGGGTACCGACATCGCGGTCGCCTCTTCGAACCGCCAGCTCCAGTATACTGTCGCTCTTTGGCGGGCGGCCGTTGCCGGCGATATCGAAGCCTGGCTAAGACGCGGAACAGGCTCGGCCATCCGCGACTTTGTCGCCGCCCGGAGGGTGGCGGTGGCCGAGTTTGCCGGCTCCCATGATCCATTTCTCAACGTCAACCAGCCCGCGGATTTGCAGCGAGCCGAGGAAATAGCGCGC
>CAYOUO010000183.1:0-6733 GCA_964407155.1 uncultured Hyphomicrobiales bacterium
GAGCGGGGGAGGGAGATCGCCGATCTCATCGAGCAGCAGCGTGCCGCCGCTCGCCGTCTCGAACCAGCCGGCCTGATTGCGCACTGCCCCGGTGAAGGCGCCGCGCTCGTATCCGAAGAGGTCCGCCTCGACCAGGCTGTCGACCAGCGCGCCGCAGTTCACGGCGACGAAGGGGCGGTGGCTGCGCTTGCTGTGGTCGTGGATGTAGCGGGCGACGAGCTCCTTGCCGGTGCCGGTCTCGCCGACGATCACGACGCTGGCGTCGCTTGGCGCCAGAAGGTCCAGTTCATCCCGAATGGCGATGGAGGCGGGGTCCTCGAAGGCGATCGCCGTGGCGCGGATGCTCGGCGCTTCGGTCCTCGCCGCCGGGCGGGCGAGCGACACGATGCGGGACGCTTCGTAAGAATGCCGGGGCGCAATCGCCACGCCGGACTCCTCCGTCGACTATACCCGACAATGTTAATCGAGATTAGCGCGTCCGTCAGACATCGGCGGCCGAAATCGCTCCGTTATGGAGAAAGCGTTGCCCCGGAAAAGCCGCCACAAGGAAGAGATTCTCTCCTTCGGCGCTGGCGATGCGGATACCAGCAAAAGCTCCCGGCTGTTGGACTCGAGGAAGATCGGCCCAACAGCTTTTGCCGGGGCGCTGGCGAGGAATCCCGACCTAACATCGATGCCAAATGCGAAAGCGGGCGTGCGGACACGCCGGGAACCGCGGTACCCTGTGTCTTTTCTCTTTGCGCCGATCGCCTAGGTTGAACTACGCGACTTTTCGAACGCCGTGGAAAGGATGACGGATGTCTTCATTGAGCGACAGGCTGAAGAGTTTGGGGCCGGCCCTGGCTGCGGTACTGGCTCTGGCGACCATTTCGGTGCCGACGTTTGCGCACGCCGGAGCGACCCTCGACAAGATCAAGGCGCGTGGATTTATCAAGGCGGGGGTGGGCACCGAGCCGGGGTTCTTCGCGCCGGATAGCAACGGTGTCTGGCACGGCTTCTGGGTCGACTTCGGCAAGGCGCTGGCCATCACCGTGTTCAACGATCCGAGCAAGGTCGAGTTCACCTCCTCCTCGCCGCAGCAGCGCCTGCCGGCCCTGCAGGCGGGTGAGTTCGACGTGCTGCTGTCGGGCGTGACCGTGACCATCACCCGCGCCTTCAAGCTCGGTTTTCATTTCGGCCCGGTGGTCTTCTACGACGGTCAGGGCATCCTCGTGAAAAAGTCGCTCGGCGTGACCAAGGCCAGCGATCTCGACGGCGCCACCATCGGCGTTCAGAGCGGGACGACCGGCGAGCTCAATATCGCGGACTTCTTCCGCCGGACCGGCAAGACCTACAAGCCCGTTACCATCGAGGATACCAACGAATTCACCCAAGCGCTGGTGTCCGGCCGTGTCGACGCGCTGACGCAGGATTCGTCAGACCTCGCGCTTCGCCGCGCTGCCTTCCCCAACCCCGGCGATTACATTCTGCTGCCGGAGCGCCTGTCGAAGGAGCCGCTGGCACCGGCGGTGGCGGGCGGCGACGATCGCTGGCTCGAGATCGTCAACTGGACGATCTACGCCACGATAGAGGCGGAAGAGCTGGGCATCACGCAGGCCAACGTCGACACCTTCCTGACCAGTCAGGATCCGGTTGTGCAGCGCTTCCTCGGGATCGACACCTCGCTCGGCGAATCGATCGGGCTCGATCCGAAGTTCGCCTACAACATCATCAAGGCGGTCGGTAACTACGGCGAGATATTCGAGCGCAATATCGGCAAGAACACGCCGGTCGGGTTCGACCGCGGGCTGAACGATCTCTGGACGAAGGGCGGGCTCCTTTACGCGCCACCGTTCCGGTAACATCATCGCCTGATGCGTCACCCCAGCATGCCGGGCGCGGTTTCGCCCGGCATCTCACTGTCGGGCCGGATCGGCGATCGGCCGCTGCTGCAGATCGCGGTTTTTGTCGCGGTCGTCGCCGCAATCGGCCTTGTCGAGACAAATCTCACCGCGAACATGGGCCGGGCGGGGCTGAGGCCCGGCTTCGGCTTTCTCGCGCACCCGGCCAACTTCGCGATCGGCGAAAGCCTGATTCCATACGGCCCGCAGGACAGCTTCGGCCGCGCCATCGTTGTCGGCCTGCTTAATACTCTGCTCGTCTCGGTTCTCGGTTGCGTGCTGGCGACGGTGGTTGGCGTTGCAGTCGGTCTGGCGCGCATTTCGACCAATCGCCTGCTCGCCGGCATCGCGCGCGGCTACGTCGAAATCGTTCGCAACACGCCGTTGCTGCTTCAGCTTTTCTTCTGGAGCGCAACCTTCGAAGCGTTGCCCGGCCCGCGGCAGGCGCTCGCGCCCCTGCCGGGAGTTCTCCTCAGCAATCGTGGTGTTTTCTTTCCGGCGCTGCACATGGGCCTGGATCAATGGGTCGTCGCGGCGATCGTCATTGCCGTCGGCACCGTCTCGGCCGTCGCTGTCACGCGCGGCACGTTGGGCTGGAAAGTGTCGGGGGCGACGATTGCCTTCGGCCTGGCCGTGCTCGCCGCTTTGCTTGTGGTCGTCGGGTTCAGTTTCGGAATTCTCAACGTCGAACTGCCCCGCCAGCATGGCTTCAACATCGAAGGCGGATTGGCGATCTCGCCGGAGTTTGCCGCGCTGCTGGTCGGTCTGCTGATCAACGCGTCGGCCGGCATCGCGGAAATCATTCGCGGCGGCATTGCAGCGATTCCTGCCGGGCAGTGGGATGCTGCGCGGGCTCTCGGCCTGTCCACGCCGCTTGCGCTCCGCCACGTGATCCTGCCGCAGGTGGCGCGGATCGTGGTCCCGGTCATGACGTCGAGCTATCTCAGCCTGACCAAGAACTCGAGCCTGGCGGTGGCGATCGGCTATCCCGACCTGGTGAGCGTCCTCAACACGGAGGCCAACCAGTCGGGGCAGGCGCTCGAGACCATCATGATCATGGCGGCGGTGTACCTCACCATCAGCCTCGCGGTCTCTGTGGCCATGAACGCCTGGAACGCCCGCATCACAGTCGGACAAAGCCGGCCATGACCGCGGTGTCAGACAGGAGCACAACGCCCGCCACACTCCGCGCACCACCGTGGGCGAGCGGCATCCTCGACACCCCCGCCAACATCGTCATCACGCTCGCAATCGGCGCCTGCGCGATATGGCTCGTCTGGCCGGTGATGCGCTGGGCGTTGTTCGATGCTACCTGGACAGGGACGGCTGCCGACTGCCGTTTGCACAGCGGCGCCTGCTGGGCCTTCGTTGCCGAGAAGGCGCGATTCATCGTTTTCGGACTCTATCCGCCTCAGTTCACTCTTCAGGCGGTGGCCGCCTCCGCCGTGGTCGTCGGGGTCATCGCACTGACCGCGGTACCGCGCTTCTGGCATCGCGCCCTGATCGCCATCTGGCTCGGCGGGGTCGCGCTTGCCATCGGCCTGATGTCCGGCGCCTTCACGGGCAACCCCGTGCCGACCAATCAATGGAGCGGCCTGCCGCTGACATTGCTCATCGCGGTCATCGGATTTGCCGCCGCTTTCCCGCTGGGCGTCCTGCTGGCGTTTGGCCGCCGGTCGCGGATGCTGGTGGTGCGCGGTCTGTCGGTCGCCGTGATTGAGGTCGTGCGCGGCGTGCCACTGATCGCCGTGCTTTATTTCTCGACGCTGCTTCTTCCCCTGATGCTGCCCACCGGCTGGCAGGTGGACAAGCTGCTGCGCGCGGAGATCGCCATCATTCTGTTCGTGGCCGCCTATATCGCGGAGATCGTTAGGTCGGGCTTTCGGGCTGTCCCGCCGGGGCAGGACGATGCGGCGGCGGCGCTCGGCCTGCGCTGGTGGGCGCGCATGCGGCTGATCGTACTGCCGCAGGCCTTGCGTGCCGCCATCCCGTCGTTCGTCAATCTGGGGATCGGCCTGTTTCTGGATACGACGCTGGTCACCGTCATCGGTCTCCTCGATTTTCTGAACACTGCCCGGACGGCCGCCAGCGATCCCAACTGGATAGGCTTCTACAACGAAGGCTTTTTCGTCGCCGCGGTGGTCTACTTCGTCGTCTGCTTCGGTGGTTCGCGGTACAGCCTGTGGCTCGAGCGCTATCTCCGCCGCGATGCGCAGCGCGCAGTGCGGCAGCCTGAGGCGGGGCTTGCGGCGCCTGACCGGCGGTAGTCGCCGTCATCGTCACCGTGCCGCAAGGCTTGAGATGCGGAGCCAGCGCCGCAAAGACATCGCCCGGCGGCGACGCTAAGTCCCAATTGAGCCGTCCTTGGAATAAAGCTGCCCGGAAGACATAGGCCCCTGCGGCTGTGCAGAGAACGCCGCTTGAGCAGCCGAGGGCGAGGAAGTTCGCAGCACCAATTCCGGATGCCGGAATTTATAACCTGCGCGATTGGACGGGCCGCGAACGTGGTCTAGCAACGCCGAACGATCGCTCGCAGCAATCACGGCGCACCGTTCATGGGCCGGAAGACCATCATCACCTGCGCGGTAACCGGTAACCTCACGCGCCGTGAGCAACATCCGCGACTGCCGGTGACACCGGCCGAGATCGCCAGCGCGGCGCTGGATGCGGCGAAAGCCGGTGCCGCCATCGTTCATCTCCATGTTCGCGATCCGGCCACCGGCAGGGGCTCGATGGCGCTGCCTCTGTATGAAGAGGTGACCGCCCGAATCCGCGAACGGAATCGCGACGTCATCCTCAATCTCACGACTGGCGAGGGCGGCCGGTTCGTTCCTTCGGAAGACGAGCCGCGTATCGCCGGTCCCGGCACGACGCTGGCCCGGCCCGAGCTTCGCGTCGCCCATGTCGAACGGCTGAAGCCGGACCTCTGCAGCCTCGACTTCGACACCATGTGGTCGGGCCAGGCTGCCGTGATCAACCCGCCGCGAAACGTTCAGATCATGGCGGAACGCATCTACGCGGCAGGCGTGTGGCCGGAGATCGAGATATTCGACAGCGGCGACCTGCACATGGCCAGACACTTTCTTGAGCAGGGCATATTGAAGGGGCCGCTGCTCGTGCAATTCGTTCTCGGTGTGCGCTATGGCGCTGTTGCGAACCCTGAGACGCTGCTCTTTCTGGTATCGCAACTGCCACCCGGCACACTCTGGGGCGCCTTCGGCATCGGCCGACACGAGTTCACCATGCTGGCGCAGGCGTGGCTGCTCGGCGGACACGTCCGCGTGGGCATGGAGGACAATCTCCACATCCGGCAGGGCGAGCTTTGCCGGGACAATGCGGAACTCGTCGAGAAGGCGGTGAACATCGTCGAACTCCTCGGTGGCTCAGTGGCGACGCCGGCGGAAGCCCGGGCGCTTCTTGCGCTATGACTACGTCCGCTTCGAAGCCTCTCCGCCTGCTCGCGTTCGAGCTCACCGATCCGCGCGACCAGTCGCTCGAATGGCTTGCCGGCAATGGCGTCGATGTGATCCGCGGCCGGGCTGACCGCGAGCCGGGCTACAATCGCTATAGCGAGGACGACATCATCGGCGAGGCCGCGGGTTGCGTTGGCGTGCTCGGCTCGAGCAGCGCGACTTTCACCCGGCGCGTGATCGAGGCGCTTCCCGAACTGCGAGTCATTTCAAAGATTGGTGTCGGTGTCGATTCCATCGATATCGAGGCGGCGACCGAAAACGGCGTCGTTGTCACGAATACACCGGAGGAGGCAGGGCCGGCCGCGGTGGCCGAGCACACGATCGCGATCATGCTGGCGGTGTTGAAGCGGCTGACCTTGTGGACGCCTGCCGCCCTTCGTGGCGGACGATGGCGTGGCACGGATTTCACTGCTTCTCTCGACGGTGCGACGGTCGGGCTGATCGGCTTCGGGCGCATCGGGCGGGCGGTGGCGGCGCGCCTCGCGGGCTGGAACGTCAACATCCTGTATTGCGACCCTCTGGTTGAGGCAGGAGTCACCGGCGCCGAACGCACGGAAATGGACGACCTTCTGGCGCGTTCGGATGTCGTTTCCCTGCATTGCGCAGCGACAGCGGAAAACCGGCACCTGATCAACCGGGACACGCTGGCGCGAATGAAACCTGGCGCAGTTCTGGTAAACGCCGCACGCGGCTCGCTGGTCGATACCGCAGCGCTGGTGGCCGCGCTCAAATCCGGCGCGCTTGCCGGCGCCGCTCTCGATGTTTTCGAGAAGGAACCGCCGGATCGCGACGATGAATTGCTGACGCTGCCGAACGTCGTTACCACGCCGCATGTGGCAGCCCGCACGCTGCGTGTGTTTCTCGATCGGCGCTGGCGCGCGGCGCACAATTTCCTGGCGGTCGCGCGCGGCGAACCCTGTCCGGATATTGTCAATCCGGCAGCGCTGACGTCGCGGAGAAAGTCATGAGCGACGCCACGGGCGAGGCTGCGCGCAATTTCACGCGGCTCGGGGCGACCGATCTCCGCGATCGCGGCGACGCCATGCAGGTCATGGTCGAGCGCGGCTTTGCCTTCGTCGGCCATCGCATCAGTCGTAGGATAAGTGTCGTCGACGTACGCGATCCGCGGCGGCCGACGCCGGTGAACTTCGTTCCTGTCCACAAGAACTCGTGGTCGGTGCACCTCCAGACGCACGACAACCTGATGCTTGCCATCGAGGAACTCGACTTCAAGGCCTTCATCTCGCAGGCGGATTATTACGCGCGCTCGATTCCGGACATGCACAGCTCGCACTTCGGCACGCGCGGCGTCGATTTTTCGGCGGGCATGCGCGTGTATGACATCAGCGACCCGGCCAATCCGCGCTCCATCGGCTTCCT
>CAYOUO010000184.1:0-6732 GCA_964407155.1 uncultured Hyphomicrobiales bacterium
CCTCGCCTTCGAGCGGCTCGACCTGAAAGGTGACGCCAATCCCGACCAGCTTTTCTGAAACCGCAGCGAAATCCTCACCGCGGATCGTGATTCGTATCTCCCGCATTTCTACGTCCTGCCGCTGGCCCACCCCACCACACCGGAGAAAGGATGCTAGGCGCGCTTCGTGGCAAGTATTTGATGTCGGCCGCCGCAGCCTCGTCCTCTGTTTGAATCCCTCCGTGCTGCCGATAAAGACGATAGAATGGCCGCACTCTGAAGCGGTAGCGACAATCGGAGCCGTCATGACATTCGTATTGGCCAGCCGCGCCGTTCCCGATTTCGGGGGTCCTGCCATACGGCCGGAAATTCCAGGGTCCACCTACGCCGATCGCTGTCGCCGGGCTTATGCCGCTGCCGGCTGCGACTGGCTCGTGGTCTATGCCGACCGCGAGCATTTCGGGAATATCGCTTTCCTTTGCAATTTTGAGCCGCGCTTTGAGGAGGCCCTGCTTGTCCTCGACAAAGCGGGGAGGGCGGTCATCGTCACCGGCAACGAGAACCAGGATTATGCCGCCGCCGTTGCGCGGCTGCCCGGCGTGGAAGTCGTTCTTGCCCAGACGCTCAGCCTGATGGGGCAGGACCGCGCGAAGCGGCCCAGTCTTGAGGACGTTCTCCGCGCCATTGGTGTGGCGGCCGGTGATCGCATCGGCATCGTCGGCTGGAAATACCTCGAGAGTCAGGAATGGGCTGGCGACCGTCCTTCGTTTTTCGTGCCGGGCTTCATCCTCGATGTGCTGAGCCGCATTGCGGGCGACGGCAGCCTCGTGGAGGCAACGCCGGTTCTGATGCACCCGACAGAAGGACTGGCGTCGGTGATCGATGCGGATCAGATCGCCGCCTTCGAATGGGCGGCGGCGCGCGCTTCCGCTGCCGTCTGGCGCATCCAGACGCTCGCCCGCGTCGGCGATACTGGCCACGAAGCGGTGGCGCGTGCGGGCTATGCCGGCGAGCCGCTGAGTGCGCATATCATGTTCGCCTCGGCCTCGGCCGGTTCACCCGTGGTCGGCTTGTCGAGCCCGAGTGCGCGGCGCCTGGCTTATGGCGACGGCGTGACCACCGCCATCGGGTACTGGGGCGGTTTATCCTGCCGGGCCGGTGCGCTCGCCACTGAAGACCCGGACGTCCTCAAACTCGCCGGGACCTATTTCGCGGCGCTTGCTGTCTGGTATGCCTCGGCCAGGATCGGCGCGTCGGGCGGCGACATCCACGCCGCCGTCAGCGAGACGCTTGCCCGCGGCGGCCTGCGCTCGGCTCTCAATCCCGGCCATCTCACCGGCTATCACGAGTGGACGCATTCGCCGGTCAGGCCAGACAGTGGCGAGAAGATCGCGTCCGGCATGGCCTTCCAGGTCGATGTCATCCCGGTGCCCATGCCCGATGGTCGTGCGCTGAACTGCGAAGACCCCGTCACGTTCGCCGACGCTGCGCTCCGCGATGAATTGCGCATCCGGCATCCGGAAGTCGATGCACGGATTGCAGCGCGCCGGGCTTTCGTCGAGCGTGAACTCGGCATACCGCTCGATCCCGCGATCCTGCCGCTGTCGTCCACGCCCCTGTGTTTTGCGCCGTTCTGGCTGCGCTCCGATCTCCTGTTCACGGCGCAGTGAGAGGCTCGTTTACCGACATGAGGGCAGGCGCGTTGCATTCGCCTCACGCGGATGGCAGAGAACCCCGCTACGGTCGCTTTGGGCGGAGCGGCCGAACGTGATTTGCCCGGACACCCGGGAGAGAGGCCAGTTCGCCCGTGAGCGCATTTCTCGCCCATGTCGTTGGTTCGCGCTGGCTGCGCGGCTTCGGCGTCGTCTGCGTTCTCCTCATCGTTTTCCTGTCGCTCATTCCCGGCGCGTGGCAGGAGCGCACACCGCTGCCGGGACCCGTCGAGCATTTCATCGCTTACGCCGGCACTGCCGCGGTCGCCGTGCTCGCAGCGCGCCGGCTGCGCTGGCCCGCCTGGGTCCTGCTGGTGGTCGCGCTGTCGGCTTTTTCGGCGCTGATGGAAGAGTTGCAGCATTTCTCGCCCGGCCGCGATCCCCAGGTCATCGGCTTTGTCGCTTCTAGTCTGGGCGCGCTGGCCGGCGCCGCTTTCGGATGGCTGGTGCGGCGTGCTGCCCGAACCTGATTGACTCGCGGCGGCGCGCAACTCTCCTGAGCGCCGCCGGAAGGGAGTCGCGTTCCGGCGGGCTGGCTTCTTGCCAACTCCGACGACCGCCGGGAGAGCCCGGGTCCGCCTGCGAGGGCGGGGCCGGCGCCGAAGGAGCAACCGCCCCGGAAACTCTCAGGCAACCGAGACCGGACGGTCGGCGACACTCTGGAAAGCAGCAGGGATCGCAGGATCGCCCGCTCACCGAAGGAGTAACCGCCTGGAGCGCCTGCCCATAAGGCAGAGCGGCCGGCAAGGCGGGAAATCTCTCAGGTCCTTGGACAGAGGGGGCGCGGTCGCGGGTTGTTCCGCGGACTGCGGACCCGTTTGCGTCGCAAGGATCGATTGTTGGCCGCATCTTCTTCCGGTTCGCTGCTCGAAACGCCGCTCGCTGCGGCGCACCGCGCGCTCGGTGCCCGCATGGTGCCGTTTGCCGGCTATTCCATGCCCGTCCAGTATCCGACCGGCATCATCGCCGAGCACAAGTGGACGCGCGAGCACGCCGGCCTGTTCGACGTGTCGCACATGGGGCCGGCGATGCTGAGGCTGACCGCGCCCACCGGCGACGCCGCGATCGATCACGACGCCATCGCCGCGCTCGTCGAGCCGCTGGTATCCGGTGATATCTGCGGCCTGAAGCCCGGCCAGCTGCGCTACACTCTTCTGCTCAACGAGAGCGGTGGCATCCTCGATGATCTGATGATCGGCCGCCCTTTCGATCCTGAGGCAGCGGGCACCCTCTACATCATTGTCAATGCCGATACCAAGAACGCGGATTTTGCCCGTATTACCGCCGCCGCCGGATCGCGCGCTATCCTCATGCGGCTGGACGATCGCGGGCTGCTGGCGCTTCAGGGCCCGGAGGCCGCCGTTGTCGCGCGCAATATCATCCCGTCCGCCGTCGACCACCGCGTCATGCAATACAGCAGCGCCGTGGTCGACGGTGTGCCGCTCGTCGTGTCGCGCTCGGGATATACCGGGGAGGACGGCTTCGAGATTCTGGTGCCTGCCGATCGCGCGGTACAATTATGGGAAAAGCTGCTCGCCGATCCACGTGTGAAACCCATCGGCCTCGGCGCTCGTGACTCGCTGCGTCTCGAGGCCGGGCTGCCGCTCTACGGGCACGACCTCGACCCTTCGGTCTCGCCGATTGAGGCAAACCTCGCTTTCGCGCTGTCGAAACGCCGCCGTGAGACGGGCGATTTTCTGGGTGCCGACCGCATTCTGGCCGAGGCTGTGGCACAGCCCGAGCGCATTCGCGTCGGTCTTCTGGTCGAAGGAGCGCCCGCCCGCGACGGTGCCGAAATATGCGACGCTAACGGTGCGGCCGTCGGCAACGTGACCAGCGGGGGCTTTTCGCCGTCGCTCAATCGCCCCATCGCGATGGGCTTCGTGCCTCCGGCGCTATCAGCGCCCGGTACCCGCCTGAAGGTGTCGGTTCGCGGGCGCCAGCAGGACGCGACCGTCGCCGCGCTGCCGTTCGTTCCCCATCGCTATTTCCGCAAACGCGCCTGACGAGGACCCGAACCCCATGCCCATCCGTTACACCCGCGATCATGAATGGATCCGCCTGGAGGGCGACGTCGCCACCATCGGCATCAGCGACTACGCCCAGGAGCAACTCGGTGACGTTGTCTTTGTCGAGTTGCCCGAGGTCGGCAAGCTGCTCGCCAAGGGTGCCGAGGCGGCCGTGGTGGAATCGGTCAAGGCGGCCAGCGAGATTTACGCGCCGGTCGCGGGCGAGGTCGTTGAGGTCAACGGCGCGCTCGCCGACGAGCCGGGCGCTGTCAATGCCGATCCCGAAGGCGAAGGCTGGTTCCTCAGGCTGCGCGTGAACAATCCTGCAGATGTCGAGGCGCTCATGAATATCGACGCATACCAGGAATTCCTGCGCACGATCTGAGTCACGAAGAAATGACCACGGCGTCCCTTTTCCTTTCGCATTTGGCGCGGCTGCCGAAAAAGCCTGCCGCATCTGTGTCGGCGGCGTCAGCAAATCATCAAGAAATGGCCCTGCGGAACTCGCAATCGAATTCCACGTTCTTCAGACGGCAAACGTCGTGCACGGCGCGCGGCGTGTCCGCTGAACAAGCGAGGAGTTCGTCCGATGAACAACGACATCATGCAGGGCAACTGGACCGAGCTGAAAGGCAAGATGCAAAAGCAGTGGGGCAAGCTCACCAACGACGATCTCGACATGATCGAGGGCGACCGCAAGCAGCTCGTCGGTCGCATCCAGCAGCGTTACGGGTATGCCAAGGAGCAGGCGCAACGCGAGGTCGACAACTTCGCGAAGTCGATGCACTGACCGCTTCATCACACGCCGCGTCCGACGCGGCATCGAGGCAGGCCGCGCTCCTAGCGAGCGCGGCCTTTTCACGTCTTGAAGAGAGGTTTTCACGATGCGCTACCTGCCGCTGACAGAGGAGGACCGTGGCGCGATGCTGGCGCGCATCGGCGTCCCGGCCATCGACGCGCTCTTTGCCGATGTGCCGGCCGACAAGCGGCTCCCTGGCTTGGTCGATCTGCCGAAGGCGGCGAGTGAGATCGAGGTCGAGCGCACGCTGGCGCGCATGGCCGCCAGGAACGTCGCTGCCGGCTCGGTGCCCTTTTTCGTGGGTGCGGGCGCCTACCGCCATCATGTCCCGGCCAGTGTCGACCACCTGATTCAGCGCTCGGAGTTCCTTACGTCTTACACGCCGTATCAGCCGGAGATCGCGCAGGGCACGCTGCAGTATCTTTTCGAGTTTCAGACGCAGGTTGCGAACCTCACCGCCATGGAGGTCGCCAATGCCTCCATGTATGACGGCTCGACCGCCGCGGCCGAGGCCGTGTTGATGGCGGAGCGACTGACCAAACGCAGCAAGGCCCTGCTTTCGGGAGGCCTTCACCCGCAGTACCGCAGCGTCATCGAGACCGTGTCCCGGTTGGCGGGAGATACCGTCGCTGCGCTGTCCCCTGACCCGAATGCCACCGAAGACGTCCTGTCGGCAATCGACAAGGACACCGCCTGCGTGGTCGTCCAGTCGCCGTCCTTCTACGGCCAGCTCATCGATCTCGCGCCGATTGCCGAGAAGGCGCATGCGGTGGGCGCGCTGCTGGTCGCGGTGTTCACCGAAGTAGTGTCGCTTGGCGCCATCGAGCCGCCGGGCGCGCAGGGTGCCGACATTGTCGTGGGCGAGGGGCAGTCGCTCGGCAACCCGATCAGCTTCGGTGGGCCCTATGTCGGGCTCTTCGCCACCCGCGCGAAGTTCGTGCGGCAGATGCCCGGGCGCCTGTGCGGCGAAACGGTCGACGCCGAGGGCAAGCGCGGCTTCGTGCTAACGCTTTCCACGCGCGAGCAACACATCCGCCGCGACAAGGCCACCTCCAACATCTGCACGAACTCCGGACTGTGCTCGCTGGCGTTCACGATCCACATGTCGCTGCTCGGCGAGCTCGGGCTCACCCGTCTGGCCGCCGCCAACCATGCCAATGCCGTTGCGCTCGCCGAAGCATTGTCCGGTGTTCCCGGCGTGAGCGTGCTGAACGACACGTTCTTCAACGAATTCACGATCCGGGTTCCCGGCAAGGCGGCCGACATCATCGAGAAGCTTGCAGTGAAAGGCGTTCTCGGAGGCCTGCCGGTGTCGCGGCTGGAGCCTGAACATCCGGAACTCGCCGACCTCATCGTCGTCGCCGCCACGGAAACGAATACCGAGGCCGATCGTACCGCCTACGCGCAGGCCTTGAGGGAGGTGCTGTGATGCTGACCGAGGGGCGTCCCACACAGCCACCCGCACCGGCGAACGCCGCGCGGGAGCACACGTTCACCGGCAACCGCGGACTTCAGATCGAGGAGCCGCTGATCTTCGAGATCGGGCGCCGCGAGGTCACCGGCGTTGACGTTCCCGAACTTCCGAAGACCAGCTCCAAACTTGGCAAGCACATCCGTCGCACACCGATCGATCTTCCCGGTCTGGCTGAGCCCGAGGTGATGCGCCACTACGTGCGCCTCAGCCAGAAGAACTATGCCATCGACGCCGGGCTCTATCCGCTCGGCTCGTGCACGATGAAGCACAATCCGCGGCTGAACGAGAAGATGGCGCGGCTCCCGGGCTTCGCCGATATCCATCCGCTGCAGCCACCGTCCACCGTGCGCGGCGCCTTCGATCTCATCGCCGAGCTCGGCCACTGGCTGCTCGAGCTGACTGGCCTGCACACCGTTGCTGTCAGCCCCAAGGCCGGCGCTCACGGCGAGCTCTGCGGCATGATGGCGATCAAGGCGGCGCTGGAATCCCGCGGCGACGCCCGATCGGTCGTGCTCGTTCCGGCCTCCGCCCACGGCACCAATCCGGCGACCGCGGCGCTGCTCGGCTACCGCGTCGAGGAAGTGCCGGCGCGGGAGGACGGCACCGTCGATCCGGATGAGGTTCGGAAGCGCCTGTCGCCCGACGTTGCTGCGATCATGCTGACCAATCCCAACACCTGTGGCCTTTTCGAGCGCGATGTCGTCGCTATTGCCGAGGCGGTGCATTCCGTCGGCGCGTTCTTTTACGCCGATGGCGCCA
>CAYOUO010000185.1:0-14359 GCA_964407155.1 uncultured Hyphomicrobiales bacterium
ATCTACACGCTGATGCGCGAATGGACAGCGCGCGGCATGGCGATTGTCATTGCCTCGTCGGACTTTCCGGAACTCCTCGGAATGTGCGATCGCATCATGGTCATGCGCGACGAGTCGCCGGCTATTTTCGTCAACACCGCCGGCCTCACGGAAGATGCGCTCATTGCACACTGCTACGGGCGCGCCGGAGTCGCAGCGTGAGGTGCGACCGCGGACACAGGTTAGTGCGCTGATGGTGCTGCTGCGACGCTATGGAACGCTGGCCGGCTTCCTGCTCATTCTCGTCTTTTTCTCGGTGATGCTGCCGGACACATTCCTGACCGGTCGCAACTGGACGAACATTACCCAGCAGATGAGCATGCTGAGCGTGGTGGCGGTCGCCATGACCATTGTCATGGTGATGGGCGATTTCGACCTGAGCGTTGGCTCGATGGCGAGCCTTGCCGGCATCGTAGCGGCGATATTGTTCACCTTCAAATTTCCCGTGTGGGCGGCGATCGCCATTGCCCTGCTCGTCGGCCTGCTGGGCGGAGTGCTGAACGGCGTCCTTGTCAGCCTCATCGGCATCCTGCCGTTCATCGCGACGCTGGCGACGCTCACCATTTTTTCAGGCGCAGCTTTCCTTATCAGTGGCGGCAGGACAATTTTCGGACGGGACATCCCCGCGAGCTTTGCGGATTTCGCACGCGATGCGCTGCCCCTGGGAAGTATCGGCGGCACGGAGCTTGCTCTTCCCTATCTCACGCTGCTGGCGATCGCTGCGATCATTGTCGTCTGGATCCTGCTCGAGCAGACGACTTTCGGCCGTCGGCTCTATGCAATCGGCGGGAACGCCGAGGCAGCCCGGCTCAGCGGCGTGCGCGTGAAGCGATTGCGGCTGGTGGCGTTTGCCCTGACAGGACTGGGCGCGTCCATCGCCGGCCTGATGTACGCCAGCCGCGTTGCCTCCGCTAATCCGACACAGGGCAGCGGTCTGATGCTGAACGCGATCGCGGCGGTCTTCCTCGGCATGACCATGAGCCCGGAAGGTGAGCCGCGCGTACATGCGACCGTCGTCGGAGTGCTCATCCTTGGCGCGCTCGACAACGGCCTCACGCAACTCAATGTCGACAGCTATGTGCGCGACATTCTGATCGGCATCATCATCCTGGCGGCGGTAGCCTCAAGTTCCTTGTGGAAGCGTCTCCGCTAGAAGCGCGTGGTCAGATGCGTGCCGCTTCGGGGAAGCTCGTAATCGCGAGCTGGTGCTATTCGGCGTCCTGCGTCTCTGCTTCCTGGTTCACCACCTCTTCGGCGATTTTGGTCAACGCCTCATCCGTTGCTTCCTCTTCGTCGAGCGTTGCCTGCAGCAGCTCCACCGCGTCATCGAGGCCAAGCTCGTCGGCCCAGGTACGCAGCGTGCCGTATCGTGAAATCTCGTAGTGCTCGACGGCTTGGGCGGCCGCCAGAAGACCGGCGTCGAGGGCAGGCGCGCCCTCATACTCTTCCATGATCTCGGCGCCTTCCTTGGTTATTCCGACGATGGCCTCGCACGTCTTGCCCTGCGGCTTCTTGTCAATCATTCCAAACACTTCCTCGAGGCGTTCGACGTGACCTTCGGTCTCCTCGCGGTGCTTGAGGAAGGCCGCCCGCAGATCGTCGTTGGTGGCCGCCTTGGCCATTTTCGGCAACGTCGCGAGGATTTTCTTTTCGGCGAAATAGATGTCCTTCAGCGTGTCGTGAAAGAGGTCGTTGAGCTTCTTCGGTGTCGGCATTTGAGGAGACTCCTGTGGGGCTGCGGAGGCCAACTCGCATACGCCGACATAGTTCCCCGGCGCGCCGTTCGAGACGTGCAAATTTTATCCTCCCGTCAAGTTCGCACGGCGGGTAACGCGGGGCGCGCTGATCCCGCCGATGCAGGCTCGTTCGGCGCCGATCTTTGGCAATCTGCCGTCGGCGGCGTGTCAGATGGTATGCAACGAGCTATGGTCGATCGGCCGCCATCAGAAATGGATCCTGAGCTTATGATCTCGCCGGATATCCTGAACGCGGCCGAGGTTTTGTGGCGCTACCATTGTGTCTACGACGAGCTTCGGCCAAGCGACGCCATCGTCGGTCTCGGCAGCTATGATCTGAGGGTGGCAGACAGGGTCGCGGAGCTGTATCTCGCTGGTTTCGCGCCGAAGGTCGTGTTCACAGGTGCGTTCGGCCACTGGACGCGAGAACGATTCACCAAGACCGAGGCGCAAACATTCGCGGAGCGCGCCATCGGGCTGGGTGTACCGGCGGAGGTATTGTTGCTGGAGGAGCGGGCAACCAACATCGGCGAAAACATTCGCTTCACGGCTGTTCTTCTTCCTGACTGCGCGCGCGTGATTTTGGTGACCAAGCCGCAGACGCAGCGCCGGGTCCGTGCGACTGCGGCGAAGCAATGGCCGCATGTCACCGCGCTCGTTACGGCGCCGATATTCGCGTTTCGCGAGCAGCCGGCCGAGGGCCACGGACCGGACGATCTCATCCACGAAATGGTGGGCGATCTCTATCGCATTTACACTTATCCCGAGGCCGGCTTCCAGGTTCGGGAGGACGTGCCAACGGATGTCGCGGCGGCATATGAATTTCTCGTCGAGCGGGGCTACGACAAGCATATTCCGGGTCGATGACCAGATCGCCCGAGGACGAGCAGCTTCACCTACAGGGTCTGGGTGACCTTCTTCAGGTGTGTGGGTTTATCGGGCTCGCGTCCGATTTTGCGGGACCACTGCTCGACAAATCCATACAGAGGAACGATCAGAGTCAGCGCATCGGTCAGCGGATGTCCCGTTGCGACAAAAGGAAGTGGCGTCGCGCGATGGACCCGCTGTGATGTCGCCGCGGCGCGCACGCCCTGGCTCGCCAGAAGATCGGCGATTCCGATGACCGAATCCTCGCCGGCGTCGCGCGCTGTCATCGCCAGTACCGGAAAATCGGGACCAACAAGTTCAATCGGCCCGTGCAGCACTTCCGCGGAGGAATAGGCCTCGGCGTGTCGGCCGCAAACTTCCTTGAATTTGAGCGCTGCCTCGCTGGCGATCGCCATCGCCGGCCCGCGGCCGATCACGAAAAACGAGCGGGCATCGGCGAGGGTCTGTTCCAGCGGCGTCCACGCGAGCTGCATAGCCGCGGCAAGGTGATCGGGGAGAATCTTCAGCGCCGCCATCAACGTGTCGTTTTCGGTCCAGCGCGCGACGATGATGAGGCCGGCGATCACCGAATTGACGAAGGACTTCGTCGCCGCGACGCTCCTCTCGATGCCGGCGCCGATATCGACACGGTGATGGCATTGCAGTGCCAGAGGAGAACGCGGCGTGTTGGTAAGGGCGATCGTCTCGCCTCCGCCGTCGGCCGCGACCTTTGCCATTGCGACGATGTCCGGGCTCTCCCCTGACTGTGAAATCGCGAACACTACGCCTTGTTCGAGGTGCGGCGTTGCGCCGTAAACCGACGCGAGCGATGGGCCGAGCGAAGCCACGGGCAGGTTTGCAATGCGCTCGATCGCGTATTTCAGGAAGAGCGCGGCGTTGTCCGACGACCCGCGCGCTATTGTCGCCACGAAACGCGGGCGCAGTGCGCGGATCGACGCGGCCACCGCCTCGATCTCGGGGTCGCCGGCCTCAATCAAACGACGGGCGACCTCGGGTATCTCGTCCACCTCACGACGCATCTGGCTCAGCGGCGGCACGGTGTTGCTCATGGCCTCACAACCGCTTGCCCGGCGTCGTCAGCTCGGCGACGAAGTCGTAAACGTCGCCGCGATAGAGGGTGTGAGTAAGCTCAACGACGCGACCGGAAGGAAGGTAGGAAACGCGCTCGAGGAACAGGCCGGCATCCCGCGCCTCGACCTGGAGCAGCCTGGCTTGGTCGGCGTCGATATTCAGCGCCGAGATCCGCTGAATGGCGCGCGTCGGACGCGCGTTCCGCCGCTCGAGCGCACGATAAAGAGAGTCGGTGACGGTTTCGGGATCGGGAATGAACTCGGCCGATACGCTCGACCACTCGAGCGCCAACGGCGTGTCGTCGGCGATCCTCAGCCGATGAAATCGGGCCACCTTCGCCGTGGACGGCAGACCCAGATTCATCATCTCGTCGGGCGATGGCGAAAAGATTCCGCGCTCGATCCACTCGGCACGGGTGCGCAGGCCGCGGCGTTCCATGTCCTCCGTGAAGGACGTGAGCAGCGAAAGATGCTGCTCGGCGCGCAGGGAGTTCGGGGCGATAAACGTGCCCGAGCCGTGACGGCGCACCAGCAGCCCGGCCTCGGCGAGCTCAGCGAAGGCCTTGCGGACCGTTACCCGGCTGACGCCGATCTGCTCCGCAATTTCTCGCTCGGTCGGCAGCGCATCGCCAGGCTTCAGGGTGCCTTCGGCAATCGCGGCCTCGATCACCAGCCTCAGCTTGAGGTAAAGCGGTCCGGCGGCGACCGTCTTCAGATGAGCCCGCGTGAAGGGAGCGGATTCAAGAACGCTCATGCAGCCGTTCCCCGACGAATCGCTCGACAGACAACGCGACCGCGCCATCAAGCGCGCTGCCGAGCGGCTCCACCAGAATCCGCCGATACCTGTCGGTCAGAAACGGAGGATAGAAGGGAGCGAGGCCGCCCAGCAGGCATAGGCGCGAGCATTCGGGCCACATGACCGCGTCGATCGAGGCGCTGACCATTCGGGCTTCGGCCTCGATGATTCTGCGAGCCGTGGGATCGGCGCCGCTGGCGAATTCAAAAACCCGCGGTGCCAGCCGGGCAAAATCGGCGGGTATCGCGACATTCCCGAATTCCACGATCCGATCCGGATCGCTTTCGAATTCGGACAATAGCGTCGTGGTCAACGCGCTCGCCGGAACGACATGGTCGTTGGCGAGCAGCGTCTCCTCAAGGGCGCGCCGTCCGATCCGGGCTCCGCTGCCCTGATCGCCCACGGTAAATCCCCAGCCACCGATCTGAACGGTGTGCTCGCCTCTTTTCGAGAGAAAGACGGAGCCGGTTCCGAGGATCGCCACCACACCGTCGTGGCTGCCAAGCGCGCCGCGCAGCGCCACGCTCGAATCGGTCTGCAGCAGGAAATGCCGGAACGGCAATCGGGACGAAATACGCTCGGCGAAGGTGTCGATGTTGGCGCCCGCCAGTCCGAGCACCGCCGGGATGGAAAACGTCTGCGCCGGGTCGCATCCCGCGTCCGCCACTGCCGCTCGCGATGCTTCCACGATGCTGGCGAGAGCCTTGTCGGGATCGGTCATGATGTTCGCCGCTCCGCCGTTGCCGCGGCCACGAATACGGCCAGTCGCATCGGCGAGCGCCGCGCGGCAGCTCGTTCCGCCACCGTCGATCCCCAGATAGAAATCCATCAGTCAGCCTCCTCGCTGATGGTACCAAAAACTTACCATTTACCAAGCGTGATTGCCCATATCGCCTGCGCACCGTTCAAATATATAAGCAAAGAGCGTCCAACATATTGGCAAATATGGACAATCGCAGCAACCGGGCGAGACGCGAGCATTGGTAAACTAATTTGCACTGGACTGATGGTATTTTTTTGGCATCATCATCGTCGGGGCGGCAAGCCCCGCGTGCTTCACGAAAGCAGAGTTGCGATGTTGAGTTCGGATTTGGTCCGGCACCGGGCAGCCACCAGCGCCGACATCGCTCTACCGCCCGCAAGAGGGAGAACCAAATGACTAAGCATGGATTCAGGATGCTGCTGTTTGCGGGAGGCTTCCTCGCAAGCGGAGCTACCGCCGCCCTTGCCGATAGCGTGACGTTGACGATCGAGAGCTGGCGAAACGACGACCTGCCGGTCTGGCAGCAGACCATCATTCCGGCCTTCGAAAAGGAGAACCCGGACATCAAGGTCGTCTTCGCGCCAGCCGCGCCAACTGAATACAACGCCGCCCTGAACGCGAAGCTGGCTGCAGGCACCGCCGGTGACTTGATTACCTGCCGTCCATTCGACGCTTCGCTCGAGCTTTTCAAGAAGGGCTACCTGACGTCGGTCGACGACATCAAGGGGATGTCGAACTTCTCCGACGTCGCCAAGGCCGCCTGGCAGACGGACGACGGCAAGACGACGTTCTGCGTGCCGATGGCGTCCGTGCTGCACGGCTTCATCTACAATCAGGATGCTTTCGACAAGCTCGGCCTCACTCCTCCGAAGACTGAGGACGAGTTCTTCAAGGTGTTGGACAAGATCAAGGCCGATGGGACGTATGTTCCGCTCGCCATGGGCACCCACGACCAGTGGGAGGCGGCGACGATGGGCTATGAAAACATCGGGCCCAACTACTGGCAGGGCGAGGACGGCCGTAAGGCGCTCATCGCCGGCAAGCAGAAGCTGACCGATCCGGATTGGGTCAAGCCGTTCGAGGAACTGGCCAAGTGGGGCCCCTACATGGGTGATGGCTTCAAGGCGCAGACCTATCCCGACAGCCAGAACATGTTCACCTTGGGCCGGGCCGCGATCTATCCGGCCGGTTCCTGGGAAATTTCGGTGTTCCGGCGCCAGGCCGACTTCAAGATGGGCGCCTTTCCGCCTCCTACCCCGGCCGCGGGTGATACTTGCTATATATCGGACCAGCCCGACCACGCGCTCGCCATGAACAAGGCAGCAAAAAATCCGGAAGCGGCGAAGAAGTTCCTGGAGTGGGTCGCCTCGAAGGAATTCGCCCAGCTTTACGGTGATGCCTTGCCGGGCTTCTTCCCGCTCACCAGCGAAAAGGTCGAACTCAAGGATCCGCTTGCCAACGAATTTCTGAGCTGGCGGCAGACCTGCAAGTCGACCATGCGCTTCACGTACCAGTTCCTGTCGCGCGGCACCCCCAATCTGGAGAACGCGATGTGGACCGCTTCGGCCGACGTGATCAACGGGACCGAAACGCCGCAGCAAGCCGCCGAAGGCCTGCAGAAGGGGCTGGATAGCTGGTACAAGCCGGGTCAGTACCAGTAGCCGGCAACGAAACCAATGTTTGACCGCGGTCTCTCTGACCGCGGTCAAACCAGCCGCAAGGACGGTGATCGATGGCCGGCCAGAAAATGGCGAAGCCGCGAGGACGCTGGCACATCGCGGTGTTTCTCGCGCCGGCCGCCTTCATTTATACCGCGATCATGATCCTGCCGCTGTCGGCGACCCTCGAGCAGTCGTTCTTCCAAGTCAAAAACGGTCACACGCTGTTCGTCGGTCTCGCCAATTTCCAGGCGTTGTTTTTCGATGCGCGCTGGTCGAAAGATTTCTGGAACGCGCTCGCCAATAATTTCTGGTTCTTCGTGGTGGTGATGTGCGTGCAGAATCCAATCGGAATCCTGCTCGCGGCGCTGCTGTCGAATCCGAAACTCAGGCTGCGCGCGTTCTACAGAACCGCCATCTTCATCCCGACGATTCTCTCGTTCGTGATCGTGGGCTTCGTGTGGAAGCTGATCCTGAGCCCGCTGTGGGGCGTGGCGCCGCATTTGCTTGGTCTGGTGGGGCTCAGATCGTGGTTCGCTCCCTGGCTCGGCGACGAGCGGTTCGCGCTGACGACGCTCGGGCTCATCACTGTGTGGCAGTTCGTCGGCATTCCGTTGATGCTGATCTATGCCGCCCTCCTGAACATCCCCGACGAGATTCTCGAGGCCGCCGAGTGCGACGGGATCGTCGGGATGGCGCAATTCTGGAAGATCAAGCTGCCGCTGGTCTTGCCGACCATCGGCGTCGTCTCGATCCTGACCTTCGTCGGCAACTTCAACGCCTTTGATCTGATCTACGTGGCGCAAGGCGCTTTGGCCGGGCCGAACAAGTCGACCGACATCCTTGGCACGTTCCTCTACCGGACGTTCTTCGGATTTCAGCTGCAACTCGGCGATCCGAACATGGGCGCGACAATAGCCTCGATCATGTTCCTCATCATCCTGGCAGGCGTGTGCATTTATCTCTTCGGCATACAATCACGCATGCGGCGCTACCAGTTCTAGGACCGAGAGATTGGCCAGCCGCTCGACCGTATCAGTCCCCCGTTCGATCGCGGCGCATACCGTCCTGATCGCCTATACGGTCGTGGCCTTGTTTCCCGTGTTCGTCATTGTGGTGAACTCGTTCAAGTCGCGCGCCGCCATTTTCCGTTCTCCGCTCGCTCTGCCCAGTGCCAATACCTTCTCGTTGATCGGCTACCGTACGGTCTGGGCGGAAGGCGATTTCGTTCGTTATTTCGAAAACAGTCTGATCGTCACCGTCGTTTCGCTGGCGATCGTGATCCTGTTCGGTGCAATGGCGGCTTTTGCGCTGTCCGAATACCGCTTTCGCGGCCACCGCCTGACAGCGCTCTACCTTGCCCTCGGGATCATGATCCCGATCCGGCTCGGCACCATTGCCATTCTCCAACTGATGGCCGCCACTGGCCTGGTCAATACGCTGACTTCGCTTATCCTCGTGTACAGCGCTCAGGGCTTGCCGCTTTCGATCTTCATCCTCTCCGAATTCATGCAGCAGATTCCCGCGGACCTGAAGGATGCCGGACGTATCGACCGACTGTCCGAATACAGCATCTTCTTCCGGCTCGTTCTTCCGCTCATGCGGCCGGCCATGGCGACGGTCGCGGTGTTCACGATGATCCCGATCTGGAACGATCTCTGGTTTCCGCTGATCCTCGCGCCTTCGGAACAGACCAAGACGGTGACGCTCGGCGCGCAAATGTTCATTGGGCAGTTCATTACCGACTGGAACGCGGTGATTTGCGCATTGTCGCTCGCGATCGTGCCGGTGCTCGTGCTTTATCTTATTTTTTCGCGCCAGCTCATCCGCGGGATCACTTCAGGAGCGGTTAAATGAATTCCGCCGCGCGACCTCTCAGGGTCATGATCGCGGGCCTCGGCAACATGGGCCTTAGCCACGCGCTGGCTTATCATCGCAACGCCGGCTTTGATCTGGTCGGAATGGTGAACCGGTCCGAAGTTGCTCTGCCTGCCGAGCTTTCCGGCTATCCTGTGCGGCGCGATTTCGAGGCCGCGCTGGCTGAATTTTCCCCGCAGGTGGTGTCGATCGCCACCTACTCTGACAGTCACGCCGACTATGCGGTCAAGGCGATCGAAAGCGGCGCCGATGTGTTCGTCGAGAAGCCGCTTGCCACGACCGTAAAAGATGCGGAGCGGGTGGTGGCCGCCGCGAAGGCGCACGGGCGCAAGCTCGTCGTCGGCTATATTCTCAGGCATCATCCTTCCTGGCAGCGCCTTATCTCAGAGGCCCGTCACCTCGGGCCGCCATACGTTTTCCGGATGAACCTGAACCAGCAATCGGTCGGGGCTACATGGAACGTCCACAAGGAGCTTCTCAAGTCGACGCCGCCGATCGTCGACTGCGGCGTCCACTATGTCGACGTGATGTGCCAGATCACGGACGGCAGGGCCATCGAGGTCCGTGGCATGGGTGTAAGGCTCTCCGATGAAATCGCGCCCGACATGTACAACTACGGTCATTTTCAGGTGCGCTTCGACGACGGTTCAGTCGGCTGGTACGAAGCGGCATGGGGTCCGATGATCTCGGATGCGGCTTTCTTCGTCAAAGACGTCATGTCGCCAAATGGCGCGGTCTCGATCGTCATGAATGAAGGGGCGAGATCCGACGACATCAACACGCATACCAAGACTGCTCGCATCAAGATCCATCGCGTGGTGGCGGGGCCGGCGGGCGAGGCCGCCGTCGCGGATGAAATGCTTTCGATGTCGAGCGAGCCTGGGCATCAGGAGTTGTGCGAGCGCGAGCAGGCGTTCGTGCTCGCCGCCATCCGCGACAACCTCGACCTGACCAGGCACATGGACGATGCCGTTCAGTCGCTCAGAATCTGCCTTGCCGCCGACGAAAGTGCGCGGACGGGCAAGCCGGTCCATCTTTAGCGGAGGCAGGCGGGAACAGGCCGCATGGGGTCACTCAAGCTTTCGAACATCGAAAAGACCTTCGGGACGACGAAGGTGCTGCATGGCATCGACCTCGAGGTCAGCGACGGGGAATTCGTCGTTTTCGTCGGGCCTTCCGGCTGCGGAAAATCGACCCTGCTGCGCATCGTGGCGGGATTGGAAGATCCCACGTCGGGCGAGGTAGCGATCGACGGTGAGACCGTGAATTTCGTGCCGCCGGCCGATCGCGGGATCGCAATGGTTTTCCAGACCTACGCGCTCTATCCGCATCTCACCGTCGAGGGGAACATGGCGCTCGGTCTGAAACAGGCGGGCACGCCAGCGGCCGAGATTGGCGCGCGCATCACATCGGCAGCGACGATGCTGTCGCTGGAGTCACTCCTCAAGCGACGGCCGGCGGAACTCTCCGGTGGTCAGCGGCAGCGCGTCGCGATCGGGAGGGCGCTGGTCAGAAAGCCCAAGCTATTTCTCCTCGACGAGCCGTTGTCCAATCTCGACGCGGCGCTGCGCGTAAATACGCGGATCGAGATCGCCAAACTCCACCACGAACTCCGCGCCACGATCATTTACGTCACCCACGACCAGGTGGAGGCGATGACGCTCGCCGACCGCATCGTCGTGCTCAACGCCGGCCGCATCGAGCAGATCGGCACGTCGATGGACCTTTACAACAAGCCGGCCAACCTCTTCGTGGCCGGGTTCATCGGCTCGCCGCAGATGAACTTCATCGCGGCCGAGCGGCTCGGCGACAGCTCATGCAAAACCATCGGCATCCGGCCCGAGCATATCGCGATATCGGAGGCGCCCGGACGCTGGCGCGGAATCGTCGTCCATGCCGAGCATCTCGGTGTCGACACGAACCTCTATCTCGATTGTGGCGATACGGGCCTTCTCACCGTGCGCCTGTTCGGCGAACAGCGCCATGATGCCGGCGACACGCTCGATCTCAGGCCGATGGAAAACCGCATCCATCGTTTCGATGCCGACGGCAAGGCGATCGCGCACCAAGAACAATAACCGGCCGCAACTGCATCAACGCCGAACTAGGTTCCAGATCGGCGACGGTCAGTGGAGGCCTGCGTTTCCGCTCCTCAAGCCCGCCGCTCCGAGCGTCAGTTCGTGCGCGTGCGCAACACTGCGTCCTCGTCCGGCCCCACCAGAGACAGCAACAACGCGGCGTTCGAAGGATCGGCCTCGAGTTCCCCGCGCTCGATGCGGTGGGCAATGTCGACCAGCTTCGTGTTCACGGGCGCTGCGCCGCCAAGGCTGTTCTGCTCGCGAACCACGAGCCCGTTGATGTCGTCGATTTCTCCCCGGCGACCTTTTCTCCAATCCTGCAGCACAGTCACCAGCGTATCGGGAAGTGTCCACCCCGATAGAACCTGATCGAGAAGAGCCGTCGCGTAGGCATCCGGATCGTTCACCTCGACGCGGGCGTTTCCCATGATCGGAACGAGGCGATGGCCAAGCGCAAGCGCTGTCCTCACGGCTTCCTTGCCGGATGCCATCATGACCTCTCTTATTCCCGGCACCTTGATCGTGTCAGCCAGGGGCAGATTGAGAATCGACGACACCAGAAATTCCGAAGCGTTGGCGACGAGCTTCATCCATTTGGCCGATCTGATGTCGTCCTGGATTTCCGCCGCGCCGGAGTGGCGCAGCAGTTCCACAACCTCGGACTCTCTTCCCCTTGTGGCCCCGTCGTAGGCCCCGATGCCGAACCAGGTTCCTGCGGGCGGGGTCTGGCGTACCACGACGCCAGGTTCGAACATTCCGGACGCGATCTCGATCACGGCTCCGAGCGTACGCTCGGGGCCCATGATCGACGCGATGTCATCCAGCGTCATGCCGTTCTGCAGACCGACCACCAGGCCCTTTGGGCCCACCAGTGGTCTGATCAGCTCGCACACCCAGCGCGTGTCGTAGGCTTTCACGACGACAAAGATGACATCGAATGTCTCAGTCAGCGTAGCCACTTCGCAAAAATGAAAAACCCGCACCGGCGTGACCTGCGTTTTCTCAGGCATTTCGACACGGATTCCATTGGCGCGCATGGCCTCGACATGCGCCGGCCACTGCTCGATGAACGTGACATCAAGGCCGGCTCGCAGAAGATCGGCACCGATCGCGGCTCCGTTCGCCCCGGCGCCCACGATCGCTATGCGTTTGTCGACCATTCGTTTGTTCCTTTCGGTCAATGTCTGCGCCGCACGCTGCTCGCTATCGCCGCAGCGACGACAGCGAACTGGATGCTATTGGCGGCGCGACCACTGCCTGTGTTCGGTATCCTGGAGTGATATCTGGCCAGTGCCGTCATCCCCGCCGGGGCCGACGGGGCGGTCGTGTCGATTCGCGAAAATCGAATCGGAAATCGAGTTTTTCGCGCACGAAATCGGCTTTTTCTCCTGCAATGCGCTCGCGCAGGGTCCGCCACGACAGCAACGCCAGTTCGTCGATCGATTGACGCACCGCACTGATGTAGGGGCGCAGCACCGTCATCCAGTCGGAGTGTTCGAAGCCGAGCAGGGAAATGTCTTCAGGGAAGCCGAGTTCGAGTGCGTTGATCGCCTTTACCGCACCCATGGTGCCGTAGAAGGTGGCGGCGAATATCGCGGTGGGAGGGCGCGCGCGCCGGAGATCCTGCTCGATTGCGGCGCGACAGCTTTCGACCGAACCACCACCAAATACGATGCGCTCGCTCGAAGCGAGGTTCGCCTCACCAAGCGCGCGCCGATAGCCTTCGATGCGATCGCGGAGATGAGTGTGATTGGCCGAAGAGATCAGCAGTGTGATGTCGCGGTGACCGAGTTGCAGCAGATGCCGGGTTCCGCCGTATCCGGCTCCGAAATTGTCCGATCCGACGGTGTCGAGGCCAGCGTGGCCGAAGGCGCGGTCCACCAGCACAGTCGGCGGCAAGCCTGTGGGAAAGTCCGGGGTCGATCCGAAATCGTCCTGCGCTGCGACCACCAGCAGTCCGTCGATGCGCCGCGCAATCAGCGATCCAATGCGGCGAGCTTCCGTCGTTGGGTTCTCGCTGCTGGCGACAACCAGCATTTCGAAATCGGACTGTGAGGCAATCTCCTCCCAGCGACGGACGAGGGCGGCATAAAACTCGTTGCCGAGGTTGGGCACAACAATGCCGACGGTGCGAGTCGCGCCGCGCCGCAGGCTTGAGGCCATGTGATTGGATTTGTATCCCAGCGCCGATACCGCCTCCAGCACGGCCCGCCGGCGGTCGTCGGTCACGCCGCGCAGTCCCGAAAGCGCGTTGGACACCGTCGCTGGCGAGACACCTGCGCGGGCCGCGACATCGCGAATCGTCGGCGGAGCGGCGGGACGCTTCGGTTGGGAGCGGCGATTGTTCATGACTTCAAGCCGGGCCTCGGCGAAGCGGTATCATTGCCGCATCCGCGGGGAGATTCGGTTGCAGGATAGCATTCGGCACGCGGAACCACGTCGCGGCGCGCTCAATGCATGTGACCGTGCATGTGCCGCTGGTCCCCAGCCTCGCCCCACTCGGGGCGAGACGTCCGGCGATCGTCACGTCGTCCTGCGGTGCTGACTTGCCGTCGCCCATTATCAAAGCCGTTTTCTCTTTCAATTCAAAGCGTCCTGCGCTGCTCCCCGCGACAGCGGCCGCCAAAATAACGCGAAACGATTTAGCATTCCACGCGGAAAGCAACCGACGGAGCAAATAAGGAAAAGGCGGCGTCTCGCACCGCAATATCTTTTCCGCTTGTAACGCAGCGAGGCGCGTTCTTAAATCGTTTTGTGCCGAAGCTTGAATGTGGCATGTGCTGCAGGAGGAAAATTCCCGGTCGGGACCTCAAGGCTCGGTCGCATGACTCGGTCGGCGGATTTCGATTGTGCGCGATCACGCGATCTGCCCGGCATTCTTGACGAGCAGTCACACGGTTCTGGGAGGAACAACATGAGAAGTCTACATCACCGCCTTATGTCTCGAGCGGTCGCCGAGGGCGAAGGTCGCGGGGTGCGAAACCTGATGATCGCGTCCGTCGGGGCGGCCGCGCTGTTTGCCGGAATGGCCGGAAGCGCCAACGCCGCGGGAGAAACGATCGGATACTCGGCTCCCTTCCTGATGGCTCAATTCGAAGTCGTGCTTCAGGATCAGACGGTCGCCGATGCCAAGGCGGCAGGCCTGAACGTCTTGTCCCCGACCAACGCGGACCAGGATTCCGGAAAGCAGATCACCGACATACAGAACCTCATCGGCGCGGGCGCCAAGGGCTTGATCGTCGTGGCCAACGACAGCAAAGCGATCATTCCCGCGCTCGATCTGGCTGCGTCCAAGAACGTTCCGGTGGTGTCGATCGACATCGGCCCCGACGGCGGCAAGCTCTACGCGATCGTTCGTACCGACAATATCGGCATGGGCGTCATCGCATGTAACGACATGGCCAAGGCGATCGGCGACTCCGGCAAGGTATTGTCGCTGCAGGGTTCGGCTGC
>CAYOUO010000186.1:0-6267 GCA_964407155.1 uncultured Hyphomicrobiales bacterium
CGGAGGCCGTTGCGGTCGAGGGTCGCGCCGATGAACTTGCCGTCCGAGAAGCACATGGCGGCCGGGCCGTCCCACGGCTCCATCAGCGCGGCGTGGTACTCGTAGAAGGCGCGCCGCTCCTCGTCCATGAGCGGGTTGCCCGCCCAGGCCTCGGGGATGAGCATCATCGCCGCGTGCGGCAGCGAGTAGCCGCCACGGATGAGGAATTCGAGCGCGTTGTCGAAGCAGGCGGTGTCCGACTGCCCCTCGTAGGAGATCGGCCACAGCTTCGAGATTTCATCGCCGAACAGCGGCGAGGCGACCGACGCCTGGCGCGCCGCCATCCAGTTCACGTTGCCGCGCACCGTGTTGATCTCGCCGTTGTGGCAGATGAAGCGGTACGGGTGAGCGAGCCGCCAGGACGGGAAGGTATTGGTCGAGAAGCGCTGATGGACGAGCGCCAGCGCCGATTCGAAATCCGCCTCGTGCAGGTCGCGGTAGTAGGCGCCAACCTGGTAGGAGAGGAACATTCCCTTGTAGACGATGGTGCGGCACGACATCGACACGATGTAGAAATCCGCCGCGATGCCGTGGAAGCGCTCGTACATGCGCGCCGAGATGACCTTGCGCACGAGATAGAGCCGGCGCTCGAACGCCTCCTCGTCGGCAACGCTGGCGCCGCGACGGATGAACACCTGCCGGTGGAACGGTTCGGTCGCCGCCACGTCGGGCGCCTTGGATAGACACGAATTGTCGACCGGCACGTCGCGCCAGCCGAGCAGTTCCTGGCCCTCGGCAGCGACCGCCTCGGCGACGACGCGCTCGATCTCGGCGCGCAGGCCGGCGTCCTGCGGCATGAAAATGTGGCCGACGGCATATTCGCCGGGCGCGGGCAGGGCGAAGCCCAGCCGCTTCGCCTCGCGCGCGAAGAAGGCGTGCGGGATCTGCAGCATGATGCCGGCGCCGTCGCCCATCAATGGGTCGGCGCCCACCGCGCCGCGATGCTCGAGGTTCTCCAGAATGCGCAGGCCGTTCTCGACGATGCGGTGCGACTTCCGGTTCTTCAGGTTGACGATGAAGCCGACGCCGCAGGAATCCTTCTCCAGCGCCGGGTCGAAAAGACCTTCCGCCGCGGGCAGCGCCGCCGCAGCACCGGAAAGAGCGCGCGCGTCTTTGGCGGCCGAGGCACCTGCTTCGACGGTCGTCGGCAACACTCCGCTCATCCCTGTCGTGTCCATCGCCTCGTCCTCGTCCTTCACCTCGGGTTCGGCGGCCCTCACGCCGCGCTCCCGACCAGCATTGCCGTCGTCGCGGATCTGCAACGACCATTCCAGATCGTGCCGCCGGCGGTTCGGGCGAAAGACCTGCGCTCCCTCGCGGCGGACGCCTTCGTCCTCCGGCGCCGCAAGCCGCATCCCGCCTTCCGGCGTCCCCTGCGACTGATTGGACAGTGTTCCTGTCCTATTTGCCTTACCTATGACAGATTTTATACATTCCAGCAAGCGCTTGCTGGCGATTGGAGGCCTGGCGCAAGTTTTTCTGGCAATCCCGCCGGCGTCTTGGCAGGGAGAACGCGCCAAACGGCGCGATCGCTCCAGATCATTGCAGCAAACAGATCGTTTCACCGCGGAATCCAGACGGAAAGCAGCCAATGATCTTTGCCAGCGATAACTGGTCGGGCGCTTCGGAGCGCGTCGTGGCCGCCCTTGCCGAGGCGGCGCGCACCGGCGGGCCTGCCTATGGCGCCGATCCGCTGACCAGGGCCGTCGAGAAACGCTTCGCCGATCTCTTCGAGCACGAGGTGGCCGTCTTCCTCGTCGCCTCCGGCACCGCCGCCAACCTGCTGTCGCTTTCGGCATACGCGCGTCCGGGCGGCATCGTGCTTGCGCACCGCGAATCGCACATCAACGTCGACGAGACGGGCGGGACCGAGTTCGGCACCGGCTCGAAGATCGTCGCGCTCGACGCCGAGCAGGGCAAGATTTCGGCCGACGCGCTCGCCGCCGCGGCCGCTCGCGAGAGCCACGGCTATCATTCCGGGCAGTTGACGACGCTGAGTCTCACCCAGCTTACCGAACTCGGGGCGGCCTACACGACGAGCGAGGTGGCGGCGCTGGGGAAGATCGCCAAAGGCGCCGGCCTCGCCGTTCACATGGACGGCGCCCGCTTCGCCAATGCGATCGCCGCGCTCGACGTTTCGCCGGCCGACATGACGTGGCGATCCGGTATCGACGTGCTCTCCTTCGGCGGCACGAAGAACGGCTGCATCGCCGCCGAGGCGGTGATCTTCTTCGATCCGAAGCATGCCCGCGACGCCGGCTTCATCCGCCAGCGCGCCGGGCAGGGGTTCTCCAAGAACTGGTTCATCGCGGCGCAGCTCGAGGCGTATCTCCGGGACGGCCACTGGCTCGCGCTGGCAAGGCACGCCAACAGCATGGGCGCGCGACTGGCCAAAGGCATCCGCGCCTCGAAGCGCGCGCGGCTCGCCTTCGAACCGGCGGGGAACGAGCTGTTCGCGATCATGGAGACCGGCCTCGACGAAAAGCTGAAGGCTGCCGGCGCCGTCTACTATCCCTGGCCGGCGGACAGCCTGCCGGTGGCCGAGCGGCCGGGCGCCGGCGAGACGATGGTGCGGCTCCTGACGAGCTGGCAGACCACTGCGGCGGACATCGACCGTTTCGCCGAAATCGTCGGCTGACGTGCTCCGCGTTCCCGCGCTTCCCTGCGATGAAACTCCTTATCGCGCGGCAGCTGCGCCCTAAGTCCATCGCCATCCACTCATCTGCGGGAGATTTCCTGATGGACATGCGTCAGCTCGGCAAGACCGGCCCGACGGTTTCAGCGATCGGGCTCGGCGCCATGGGAATGTCCGGCATGTACGGCCCCGCCGATCGCGCCGAGAGCATCGGCACCATTCACGCGGCGCTCGATGCCGGCATCAACCTGATCGACACCGGCGATTTCTACGGCATGGGCCATAACGAGATGCTGATCGGCGAGGCGCTGAAAGGCGTGCCGCGCGACCGCTATCTCCTCAGCGTGAAGTTTGGCGGCATGCGCGATCCCGCTGGCGGCTGGGCGGGATACGATGCGCGGCCGGGCGCGGTGAAAAACTTCCTCGCCTATTCGCTGCAGCGGCTCGGCGTCGATCACATCGACATCTACCGGCCGGCGCGCCTCGACACCGCCGTGCCCATCGAGGAGACGGTCGGCGCCATCGCCGACATGATCAAGGCGGGATACGTGCGGCACGTCGGCCTGTCCGAGGTCGGCTCGGAGACCATCCGCAAGGCGGCGGCGGTCCATCCGATCGTCGATCTCCAGATCGAGTATTCGCTGATCTCGCGCGGCATCGAGGACGACATCCTGAATACGACGCGCGCGCTCGGCGTCGGCATTACCGCTTATGGCGTGCTGGCGCGCGGCCTCATCGGCGGCAACTGGAAGAAGGGCCAGAGCGCGGCCGGCGATTTCCGCGGTCATGCGCCACGCTTCCAGGGCGGCAATCTCGACCGCAATCTCGCGCTGGTCGAGGAGCTCAGGAAGGTCGCCGCCCGCAAGGGCGCCACGGTGGCGCAGGTCGCGATCGCCTGGGCCTTGGCGCAGGGCGCGGACATTGTGCCGGTGCTCGGCGCGCGGCGGCGCGATCAGCTCGCCGAGACACTGGGCGCACTGCGTGTCGCATTGTCCGCTGCCGATCTCGCCGAAATCGAGCAGGCGGTGCCGAAGGGTGCGGCCGCCGGCGACCGCTACAACGCACAGGGCATGGCAACACTGGACAGCGAGCGCCCGACGGTGCGGTGACTGCATCGCTGCCTAGACGTCGTGATTCCGCCCGATCTGGCCTTCGGCCAGTGGAGGGGCGAACTCAAGCCGGAATCCAGAGACATTCGCGCCGGTAGCCAATTATCCGCTCATTCCCGCGAAAGCGGGAATCCAGCCGGTGATCGCGCAGAGCTGCACGACGAGAAGAGCGCTCCTCGAAACCGGTCCGTCCGACGCCCACAGTCGGCTGGACCCCTGCTTTCGCAGGGGTGAGCGGGAGATAGATGAACCACGCTTGCGCCTGGATCTGGACCCCGGCCTTCGCCGGGGTGACGGGGTGCGGGCGACGGGGCGCGGAGTGACGGCAAATGCGTCGATCCCCCGTCCGCCGAAGGCCGGTGGGTGGGGAGGCGCCACACGGAGTCTATGGCCTGTCCGAAGGCGCGTGCGACCAACGAAGCAGAGGGAAAAAGAAAAAGGGCGCCCCTTGCGGGACGCCCTTTGTCATCAGGTCACCATTGCCCTTATCGGGCGTGCCTCGGGGAGGTCAGGCAGCAACCTGATCGATCTGCTTCACCGTCTTGGCCTTGCCGGCGTTGATGGCGATGGTGCGCGGCTTCATGGCTTCGGGCACCTCGCGGACGAGTTCAACGTGGAGAAGCCCGTTCTCGAGCTGCGCGCCTTTCACCTCGACGTGGTCGGCGAGCTGGAAGCGGCGCTCGAAGGCGCGGGCGCCGATGCCGCGGTAAAGGAACTCGGCGTCCTTCTTGTCGGCTTCGGTCTTTTTCTCACCCTTGACGGTGAGCGTGTTCTCCTTGGCCTCGATCGTAAGATCGCTCTCGCCGAATCCGGCGACGGCCATGGTGATGCGGTAGCTGTTCTCGCCGGTCCGCTCGATGTTGTAGGGCGGATAGGTCTGCGCCTCGTTGTTCACTGCCGTATCCAGCAGGTTGAACAGGCGGTCGAAGCCGACGGTGGAACGATAAAAGGGACTGAGATCGAAAGTACGCATGGTGTAGTCCTCCTGAGAAGCGACTGTTGTGGCTGGAGCCCGCCGACCCGCCAACGGGCCGGGTTTTCAAGGCTCCGCGGACCCTTCCGAGGCGTCCGCAGGACAGAGATGGGGAACCGCTTTTGGACCTGCAAGAGGCGGGCAATACCGGATGCTGATTTTCTGAACGGTACATGAACATGGCCTTCGGAGTGGGTTCAGGCTGGGAGCGTATGAATCGTGTCCATACCGGACGGGGTTGCGTTGTTGACCTCGACCGGGCGCCAGGCCGGCATCGCTTCCGCCCCCCCTCCGATGCCGGCACCTGACCCAGGCCGGCGACCCTCGAATGAAGGTCGCCGGCTTTTTCGTGTCCGCTCAGGTTGAGCGGCGGAAGCGGCTCGTCTAATCAGGCTGGCCATGGAACTCGTCGCCGTCGAGGGCAATCCTGTCCCGGAAGGCGCCATCGTCGGCAGCGTCGTTGCCAGCGACGGCGTGACCACGCGGTTCGCGCGCTGGCGCGGCGGCGGACGGCGGGCGCAGGGCACCGTGTGCCTGCTGCAGGGCCTCGCCGAATCGATCGAGAAATACTTCGAGGTCGTCGCCGATCTCCGCCGCCGCGGTTTCGCGGTCGCGGCGTTCGACTGGCGCGGGCAGGGCGGTTCCGCCCGTCGCCTACGCGACCCGTCGAAGGCGCACGTCGATTCGTTTGCCGAATACGACCGCGACCTCGAGGCTTTCTTCCAGCAGGTGGTGCTGCCGGATTGCCCGCCGCCCTACTTCGGCCTCGCGCACTCGACCGGCGGGCTGGTCGCGCTCGGCGCCGCCGTGAAAGGGCGGGCACGTTTTTCGCGCATGGTGCTGGTCTCGCCGCGGATCGATGTCGGCCCGGCCCTGCAGCCGCCGGAGCCGGTCGCGCGGCGGCTGGCGCCCTTCATGACCGCCATCGGCTTCGGCGAGATGCGTGTCCCCCGCCAGCAGCGGCTGACCCTGGCGAACCTGCCGTTCGAGGACAATCCGCTGACCGGCGATCCCGTCCGCTTCGCGCGCAACCAGAATCTGGCGCGCACGCTGCCGCGGCTCTTCGTCGGGGTGCCGACGTTCGGCTGGTTCCACGCGGCGTTCCGCGCGGTGACCGAGGCACAGGATCCCGATTTCGCCCAAGCGATCGGCGTGCCCTCGCTGATCGTCGGCGGCGCCCTCGACCGCATGACTTCCATCACGGCGATGGAGCGCTTCGTCAGCCTGATGCGCGCCGGCGGCAAGACGGTGCTGGCTGGCGGCCGCCACGAGTTGATGATGGAGCGCGACGTCGTGCGCGAGCAGTTCTTCGCCGCATTCGACGCCTTCGTGCCGGGTTCGTAGATAGATCCGGTTCGCAGATTTCCGGTGGCTCAGGCGCCGGCGAGCATCTCCAGCACGGTGGCATGCAGCCGCCTGTCGCCGCTGGCGACGACCCTGCCACCGCCGGCAGCCGAGGCGCCGCTCCAGTCGGTCACGGCGCCGCCGGCACCCGTCAGAATGGGGATGAG
>CAYOUO010000187.1:0-6785 GCA_964407155.1 uncultured Hyphomicrobiales bacterium
CGTTGCGTAGTGCGCCTTCGGCACCATGTCGCGGACGAGCTTGGCGGTCTTGCCGGTGTCGACCAGATCGTCGATGACCAGAACGCCGGCGCCCTGCCCGCCGCCCAGCGCAACGATGTCCTGCCCGATGGGCTTCAGGACACTGAGGCCTCCCTGCTCCCGGTAGTCGTGGTAGGACGCCACGCAGACGGTTTCGATCAGCCTCACGCCGAGTTCGCGCGCGATGATCGCCGCCGGCACCAGCCCGCCCCGCGTCACGCACACGATCGCCTGCCAGCCCGGCTTTTGCCCCGCGAGCCGCCACGCCAGCGCCCGCGAATCGCGATGAAACTGGTCCCACGAGACCGGAAACGCCTTCTCGGACCGCGGATCGGCCATGATGTTCCTGCTCCCCCAGAGGATCGATGTGGCGGCATAGCCGCCGCGCCCTGCCGGCGCAATCTAGTCGAGGCACGCCGCGACAGAAATGGGCCGCCCGGTTATGCGGTCGCGAGCCGCGCCCGAACCTCCGCCAGCATGGACTCGACTGCCGCGGTGGCCTCGCCAAGCCGGGCTTCCTCGCGCGAGCGCAGCACCAGCGTGGTCGTGTAGCCGACGCCTTCCTTGAAGCCGGGGTAGCTGCCCATCGTCACGTCCGGGAAGCGCGCCTGCACGGCGCCGAACGGCCCGGCGATGTCGCCCTCCTTGAGGCCGGCGTCGATCGATCGCGACAGCATCCTGCGGCCGGTCGGCAACGTCGGCGCCAGCGCGTCGAGCATTGCCTGCATGATCGCCGGCACGCCGGCCATGACGTGGACGTTGCCGATGGTGAACCCCGGCGCCTTCGACACGGAGTTGGCGATTAGTGCCGCGCCCGCCGGGATACGCGCCATGCGCAGCCGCGCCTCGTTGAGATCGGGCTTCGGGATGCGCTCGAGCAGCATCGCCACCGCGCGCGGGTCGACGTCGATGGACACGCCGAAGGCCTTCGCGACCGAGTCGGCGGTGATGTCGTCGTGGGTCGGGCCGATGCCGCCGGTGGTGAAGACATGGTCGTAGCGGCGGCGGAGCGCGTTCACGGCGGCGACGATCTCGCCCTCGACATCGGGAACGACGCGCACCTCACGCAGATCGATGCCAATGTTGGTGAGGTACTCGGCGATGTAGCCGATGTTCTTGTCCTTGGTGCGGCCGGACAGAATCTCGTCGCCGATCACGAGGATGGCGGCGGTGACGGTGCCGGGAGCATTGCCGGACGGGGCGTTGCCGGAGGGGGCGTTGCTGGATGCTGTCACGATGGCTGCGGGCTCGGAGTTGCGGGAAAATGCCCTGTCGGCGGGCGGCGGGATGAATTATCTAGGGCTCTCGTCGCTTTACCAGAAGAAGCCATGCGTTTTCCAACCCCGCTCACCGAGGCGCGGCTCATCCGCCGCTACAAGCGGTTCCTCGCCGACGTGGAATTCGCCGATGGCGCGGTGGAGACCGTGCACGTCGCCAACCCGGGCTCGATGATCGGCCTGACGGCGGAAGGCTCCCGTGTCTACATCTCGCGCGCGGCCAATCCGGCGCGCAAGCTGCCGTGGTCGCTGGAGCTGATCGAGGCGGACGGCACGCTGGTCGGCATCAACACGGCGCACCCGAACCGGCTGGTCGCCGACGCCATCACCGACGGCACGATCGCGGAGCTCGCCGGCTACGACGGCCTTCGGCGCGAGGTCGCTTACGGAAAAAATTCGCGGATCGACATGCTTCTGTCCGGGGGCCCGCGTCCGGACGCCTACGTCGTGGTGAAGAACGTACACCTGCCGCGGCGGCCGCCGCGTGCCGAGTTTCCCGACTCGGTGACCGCGCGCGGCGCCAAGCATCTCGACGAGCTCTCAGCGATGGTGAAGGCGGGTGCGCGCGGCGTGATGGTCTACCTCGTCCACCGGGCCGACTCGGTCGATTTCGCCCTGGCGCGCGACCTCGACCCGACCTACGCCGCGGCGTTCGACCGGGCCCGCGCCGCCGGGGTGGAAATGCTTGTCTACGGCTGCCGGGTGACGCCGGAAGAGGTCGCCGTGGCCGGCCGGCTGCCGCTCCGCGACTAGCCGCGGAAAGGGCGGCCCGCGACTTGCGCGGAACCCCCAAAGCGGCCATATCCTGCGTCATGATCACCTACGTCGACGCCACACTCGTGCCCGTCCGCAACGACGGCCAGATCAAGCTTTACGGTCCGGCCGATTTCGCCGGCATGCGCAAGGCCGGACGGCTGGTAGCCGACTGCCTTGACGCGGTCGAGGAGATCATCCGGCCCGGCCTGCCGACGATCGAGATCGACCGCTTCATCTACGACTTCGCGGTGAAGCACGACGCCCTGCCCGCGACCCTCGGCTACAAGGGCTACATGAACTCGACGTGCGTCTCGGTGAACCACGTCGTGTGCCACGGCATTCCGGGCGAGAAGCCGCTGCACGAAGGCGACATCGCCAACATCGACGTCACGCTGATTGTCGACGGCTGGCACGGCGATTCCAGCCGCATGGTCAAGGTCGGCGAGGTGAAGCGCGCCGCCGAACGGCTGATCGACGTGACCTACGAGGCGATGATGCGCGGCATCGCGGTCATCCGTCCCGGTGCGACCACCGGCGACATCGGCCATGCCATCCAGCAATATGCCGAGAGCGAACGCTGCGGCGTGGTGCGCGACTTCTGCGGGCATGGCGTCGGCCGGCTGTTCCACGACGCGCCGAACATCCTGCACTACGGCAGCCCGCGGGACGGCATTGCGCTGAAGCCCGGCATGATCTTCACCGTCGAGCCGATGATCAACCTCGGCCGGCCGCACGTGAAGGTGCTGTCCGACGGCTGGACGGCAGTGACGCGCGACCGTTCGCTGTCGGCCCAGTTCGAGCACACCGTCGGCGTCACCGAGACCGGGCACGAGATATTCCCGCTCTCGACGAAACCCGGGGAAACCGACCGGGTGGCATGAGCGGCTTCGACGAGAAGGGCGCCGGCGCCCCTTCCGGGAGCAAAGCGCGACCGCATTTTCACGGCCATCGCGAGCGGCTGAAGCAGCGCTTCGCCGACGGCGGCGCCGCCGCCTTGCAGGACTACGAGTTGCTCGAACTCATCCTGTTCGAGGCATTGCCTCGCCGCGACACCAAGCCGATCGCCAAGGACCTGCTGAAACGCTTCGGCAGCTTCTCCGAGGTGCTCGCCGCGCCCGGCGCCCAGCTCATGGAGGTTCCGGGGATCGGTGAACGCACCGTCCACTACCTCAAGTTGTTCATGGCATCGGCGCAGCGATTCGCCCACGACCGGGTGAAGGAACGGCCGCTGCTCGATTCATGGGCCGCGGTCATCGACTACTGCCGCGCGGCCATGGCCTACGAAAAGATCGAACAGTTCCGCATCCTCTTCCTGAACAAGAAGAATCAGCTCATTGCAGACGAGGTGCAGCATACGGGCACGGTCGACCATACGCCGGTCTATCCACGGGAAGTTGTGAAGCGCGCACTGGAACTCTCTGCAACCGCCGTGATTCTGGTTCATAATCATCCCTCGGGGGATCCCACGCCATCGACGGCGGATATCCAGATGACCAAGACACTCGTGGAAGTGGCCAAACCGCTGGGAATTGCCATCCACGACCACATCATCGTCGGCAAGAGCGGGCATGCCAGCCTGCGCGGGCTGCGGCTGATCTGAAACGTTAGCCGGCTGCGGTGCGGTCATATGACCGTCACACAGTCTTGCTTTGGAGGTCACAAATGACCGACATTGTGCACTGCAACGGCGCTTCCTGAAGCGATTCCATGACGCTGACGGCCACGATCCTTCTGTGTCTTGCCGCTCTTGCGGGGGCCCATATCGTCAGCATCGCGGCGCTCATCCTGCACAACCGGACGCGCTTCCGCGCTCCGGCGGAACGGCCGCCGGTCACCATCCTGCGCCCGGCCTGCGGCATCGAGAACCACATCGAGGAGACGCTGGGCTCCGCGTACCGCCTCGCCTATCCCGCATACGAGATCGTGTTCTGCGTGGCCGATCCGCGCGATCCGGTGGTGCCGGTGATCGAGCGGCTGATCGGCCAGCACCCTGGCGTGCCCTCGCGGCTCCTCACCGGTGACGATCGCATCAGCAACAACCCGAAGCTCAACAACCTGGTGAAGGGCTGGCGCGCCGCGCGGCACGAACTGGTCGTGATGACCGACTCCAACGTGCTGATGCCGCCCGACTACCTCGACCGCCTCGTCGCGCGCATGCGGCCGGACGTCGGGCTGGTCTCCTCGGCGCCGACGGGTACGCGTCCGGACGGCGCGGCGGCGGAACTCGAGTGCGCGTTCCTCAATAGCTATCAGGCGCGCTGGCAACTGACCGCCGACGCTTTCGGCAACGGCTATGCGCAGGGCAAGACATTGTTCTGGCGGCGCAGCGAACTGGAGCGCGCCGGCGGCATCGGCGTGCTGGCGCAGGCGACGGCGGAAGACATCGCCTCCAGCCTCCTGATGCGCTCGCTCGGCCGCAAGGTGCGGCTCGTCAACGGCCTCTCACCGCAGCCGCTCGGCCGCCGCAGCCTGCGGCAGGTCTGGAACCGGCAGGTGCGCTGGGCGCAATTGCGGCGCAAGGACCTGCCCGGCGTCTTCTGGTTCGAGCCGCTGAGCTTCAATCTGCTGTTTTTCGCGCTCGCCGCCGCGGCGTTTGCAGCCGGCGCGCTATCGGCCACCATCGCCGCTGGCCTTGTCGTCGCGACGTACGCCGCTGAATATCTGCTCGCGCGCCGGATGGGCTGGACGCTCTCGCCGCGCTCCCTGCCCGGCTGGATCGCGCGCGATCTCGCGCTGCCGGTCGTCTGGCTCCTCGGCGTCTTCACCAACCACTACGAATGGCGGGGCAACACCGTCGGCATCCAGTCGGAAGAATGGACGCCGGCCGAGGTCTCGTCTCCGGCCGAAGGCTTCGCCGATGGTTGAGCCGAGCACGCCGCGCAGGGTTGACGATGCACGCTGAAGCTCCCATGCGCATTGCGATCTTCTCGGACCATTTCCAGCCCGAACTCGGCGGCATTCAGGATGCCGTGGCGTGCCTGGCGCGGGGTCTCGCCGAACGCGGCCACCAGATCGATCTCTACGTGCCGCGCTACTCGCCGAACGAATACCGGAAGGCCGGCCTTCCTTTCAGGGAAGTCGTGCTGCACGAGAACATTTCCATTCACCGGCAGAGTTCCATTCCCTATCGCGGCCACACACTGCAGGCGCGGGTCGCGCTGCCGCTCTATGCGCCGCTCTCGCTGATGAAGCACCGCCGACCGGACATCATTCACTCGCACACGGTGTTCGGGCTCGGCCTTTCCGCGCTGGCCGCCGCCCGCTTCTGGGAGGTGCCGCTGGTCGCCACCTACCACATGGCGATGGCGGTCTACGCGACGTACATCCCCAAGGCGCTGCTCAAGAATTTCGCCGCCTATGTGAAGTGGTACCTCAACCAGGCGGAATTCGTGTCGGCGCCGGCCGGCTTCGTGTTCGACGAGATCGGCCGGCTGCGCCCCCCGCACCAGGTCATCACCAATTCGATCGACACCAGCCTGTTTCATCCGCCCGCGCCGGCATCGCGCGCGGCCGGCGGCCTCCGGATGATCTACGCCGGCAAGTTCACGACCGAAAAGCGCGTCGATCAGCTCATCCGGGCGCTCACGATCATTCACGCATCAAACCCCGAGGTCACGCTGTCGCTCGCCGGCCATGGCGACCAGCAGCCCGTGCTGACCGAACTCGTCGCCGAGCTCGGCCTCGAAAAATCCGTGCGGTTCGTCGGCACCCTGAACAAGGCCGAGCTCGCCGAAGCCTACCGGGGCGCCAGCGTGTTCGTCACGATGAGCAGCTCGGAAGTGCAGAGCATCTCCCAGATGCAGGCGATGGCCTGCGGCCTTCCGGTCGTGTGTGCGCAGAGCGAGGGGCAGCCGGCGACCAGCAACCCGACGAAGACCGGCGTGATCTCGGTCGCTTCCAACTCGATCGAGGGCTTTGCCCGCGCGATCGCGCACCTGGCATCCCGCCCGGCGATGCGCCAGCAGATGTCGCGCAAGGCGACGTCGTTCTGCAATGCCTACACCATCCCGGCCGTGTCGGCGGAGTGGGAACACCGGTACGCCGACGTGATCGCGAATTATCCGATCCAGCCGCCGGCCTGGCGCCTGGGCGCGCCGCAGGGTACACCTCGCCGGCCGCCGGCTGCCACCGCGGCCCAGCGTACGCGCGGAAGCACCGCGGTCTTCAGTCGCATCTTCTCGCGTGGTTCCGTATCGCCTGGAGCCGATTCGGATGCCACACTCAAACGACCGAAGTGGAGCAAGACACGATGAACGTCGTCAGCCGCCCGCGGGCGTACCGGTCGCTGTTTATCTCGGACCTGCATCTCGGCACCCGGGGCTGCCAGGTCGGCCAGCTGCTGCACTTTCTGGTCAACCACGACGCCGAAACGATCTATCTGGTCGGCGACATCATCGATGCGTGGCAGCTCAATTACCGCTGGTACTGGCCGGACGAGCACAACGCGGTGCTGCGCCTGCTGAAGCTCAAGGCCGAGCGCGGGACCCGCGTGATCTACCTGCCGGGCAACCATGACGAGTTTGCCCGCGCCTATCTCGGCAGCGCCGCCGACACCCTGGAAATTCATGACAGCATCGTGCACGAGGGCAGCGACGGCAAACGCTACCTGGTCATTCACGGCGACTGCTTCGATCCGATCCAGCAGCAGGCACGATGGCTGGCGTTCCTCGGCGACAACGCCTACGTGCTCGCGCTCGCGCTGAACACGGTCGT
>CAYOUO010000188.1:0-2662 GCA_964407155.1 uncultured Hyphomicrobiales bacterium
CGATGCCGAGCGTCGGCGGGGATGGCGGGGCGACGTCGTCGTTGACGATGGTGCCGGTCGCCGTGCCGTGCGCGATGGTCGCGCCGCCCGGTGACGACAGGGTCAGCGTCAGGGTTTCGTTCGGCTCGACCGCGGTGTCGCCCGCCACCCGGACGTGGACGGTCTGCGCGGTTTCGCCGGCGGCGAAGGTCAGCGTGCCGTCGCTCGCCGTATAGTCGGAGCCCGCCGCGGCGGTGCCGTCGGCCGTCGCATAGGCCACCGAGACAGGGCCGGCGGCCGCGGCCGACAGCGTCACCGTGAAGGCGAGGTCCTGGGTTCCGCCGTTGCCTTCGGTGACTGTCGCATCGGCGACGGAGAGGCTCGGCAATGCCGGCGGCGGCGTGGGAATGCCTTCCGCCGGAGCACCGTTCACGGTGAAGCCCGAAGCCGCGGCGCCGTCGGCGCCGGGCGTCGCCTGGAAGCCGAAAGACGTGGCTTGGCCGGAGCCGACCAGGCCGTCACAGGCGGCTTTGCGCACGACATAGTGGTCGCCGACAAGGCTGACGATCTCGGCGTTCCAGATGTTGCCGATCGCGGCCGACGAATCGAACTCGACGGTCCAGCCGTTGAACCCGCCGCTGCCGGCGGTGACGGTCATCGCGCCGATAAAGCCCGCCCCCCAGTTGTCGGTGACGGCGTAATCGAGCCCGGCGCCTCCGGTCGGAGGCGGCGGTTGGACGTCGTCATTGGCGATGGTGCCGGTCGCCGTGCCGCGTGCGATGGTGGCGCCCGACGCGTCGGAAAGAACGACGGTAAAGGTCTCGTCGGCCTCGACGACGGCATCGCCGGCGATCGCCACGGCGATCGTCTTGGACGTCTCACCTGCCGCGAAGGAGAGGGTGCCCGACACCGCGGCGTAATCCGAGCCGGCCGCCGCCGTGCCGTTTGCGGTCGAATAGCGAACCGTTACCGGCCCGCCGGCGGGCTGCGACAGCGTGACGGTGAAGAGAAACTGCGACATGCCGGAATTCCCCTCGGCGGTCGAGGCGTCGGCCACCGAAAGCGCCGGAAGAACCGGCGGCGGGGCGATGCTGTCCGCACCGTCGATGACGAAGCCGCCGGCCGCGGTGCCGTCGGCCCCGGGCGTGGCCTGGAAGCCGAAGCTCATCTGGCCGCCCGGCGGCACCTTGGCGTCCCAATCGAGATTTCGGATCACGTAATGGTTGCCGACATGGCTGACGATCTGGGCGCCCCAGATGTTCGAAATGAGAAAGCCGGCGTCGAATTCGATCGTCCAGCCGTCTAGCCCCTGACCCCCGCCCGGCACCGTCATGTTGCCGATAAAGCCCGATCCCCAATTGTCGCTGACCGCGTAATCGACCGCCGTCATCGCCGCGTCCTCGCTCACGTTCCGCGAGCGGGGATATGTCATGGCCTTGGGGCGGTTGCAGGCGCCGCTCGGTGAATGCGGCAGGAAAATCGGTGAAGGCGATTTCAAAACACGCGAACTTGCCGGTGCAGGCGAAATCGAATTTGCTCTCGCGTCGATCAACCGCCGGGAGGCGACCGGTTGTCCGTACCCTCGCTCGTCGGCACTGCCGGCTCCATCCGTGCCCGGTGCAACGGCATGTCGTTGTTTTGGCGAGCGCAGGCCGTCGGCTGGGGGGTGTTCGCCGTCATCGTCCTGCTGAATCAGCACCTGATCTTTCACAATGTTTCGATCGACCTGTCCCGGACGGCGCTGATCGTGCCGTGTCTGGTGCTGGTTTCCGTGGGCATGCGCCCGGTCTATGCGTCCGCGCAATTCGGCAACAGGCTGACCTTTCACGCGACCGCCTGGGTGGCGCTGTTGTCGGTCGGCGGCGCGGCGCTGGTCGCCGCACTGATGCACGCCGCCGGCGAGGCGATGGGTTGGACGGCGCCGGGCCGCGATCCGGTCGACGATTTCGTCCTGCCCTGGATCAATTATTCAGTGGCGCTCGCCGGCTGGAGCCTTTGCTACTTTTGGGTTCGTGCCGAATTCGCTCGACAGGCCGAGCATGAGCACGCGATGCGCGCGGAGGCCGAGGCGCTACGCGCCGAACTCGAAGAACTGCGCCTGCAGCTCGATCCGCATTTTCTGTTCAACGCCTTGAACGGCGTCGCCGAGGAAATTCCCGAGCATCCCGATGCCGCACTCGCCATGCTGCGCGACCTTACGGCCTATCTCCGCCACTCGCTCGACGGCATCAAGCAGACCGTGGTGACGGTGGAAGCCGAGACCGGCGGGCTTTCGGCCTATCTCCGGGTGCAGCAAGCGCGCTTCGGCGAACGTCTCGACGTGACGTTCGACCTCGACCCGCGGGCGGCGCCGCGCCGTATTGCGAGCTTTCTGTTGCAGCCGCTGGTGGAAAATGCCGTCAAGCACGGCCGCCGCGACAGGAAACTGGAGATCCGCGTCGCCATTCGCGCAACGGAGGATGCGCTGCATATCGAGATCGAGAACACCGGCGCGCTCGGCGGCGGTGCGCCGGCGCGGCGCGGTCGTCCGGGCATCGGACTGGAGAATGTGCGGCGACGGCTTGCCCTGCACTACCCCGGCCGGCACCGTTTCGCGCTCACCGAAAGCAGCGGCGGCGACAAGGTCGTGGCCACGCTGGAGCTGGAGGGCGAACCGTGCGGGTCTTGATCGTCGACGACGAGC
>CAYOUO010000189.1:0-4466 GCA_964407155.1 uncultured Hyphomicrobiales bacterium
CGCGGCACTTCTGGGAAACGGACCTGAAGCCGCTCCCGGATTATCGCGACAACGCAGCGAAGCCGCTCGACCAGCGGCTGGAGAAGCTGAAGGCGCAGAACATCATCTTCCATGAGAAGCTCGGTACGCAGGGTGAGCGCGTGGAGCGCATCGCGCGGCTGGCGAAGGAAATCGCGCCGCTGGTCGGCGCCGACCCGGTCGTAGCCGAACGCGCCGCCAATCTCGCCAAGGCCGATCTCGTCACCGAGATGGTCGGCGAGTTTCCCGAGCTGCAGGGCCTGATGGGGAAATACTACGCGCTGGCGCAGGACGAAGACGCGTCTATCGCCACCGCGATCGAGGATCACTACAAGCCGCTCGGTCCGAACGACCGCGTGCCGACCGAGCCCGTCGCTATCGCAGTGGCGCTCGCCGACAAGCTCGACACGCTCGTCGGCTTCTGGGCCATCGACGAAAAGCCGACGGGGAGCAAGGACCCCTACGCGCTGCGCAGGGCGGCGCTGGGAATAGTGAGTTTGATACTGAAGGCCGAACGTTCCATCTCACTTAGGTCTTTGATTCTTGCGTCTTATGGGAGCTTGATCCTCAACTGGATCACGCCACCTCGCCTGCTGTTTGGCGAAGAGAACTCTCTGGATGTGCTGGTGACGTCTAAGCTGGGCGCTGCGGATATCAGCACGGTGCCGGTGTACTTGGTCGATTTCATTCCGGGCAGTTTTAAAGAGTTCGATATTGCCATCCGAGGCCGGCGTTATGCGCGATTGCCCTCCTCGGGCGCGCTTGCGGACGATCTCCTTTCCTTCTTTGCCGACCGGCTGAAGGTTCAACTGCGCGAGCAGGGGGCGCGGCACGATCTCGTTGATGCTGTCTTCGCGCTCGGCAATCAGGACGACCTGCTGCTGATCGTGCGGCGCGTCGAGGCGCTGGGCAAGGTCCTCGACACCGAGGATGGCAAGTCGCGGCTCGCCGGAGACAAGCGCGCGGCGACCATCCTGCGCGACGAGGAGAAAAAGTCCGGCGAGACCTCTAGTGGTGCGGTCGACGCCGCGCTGCTGTCCGAGCCGGCGGAAAAGGCACTGGCCGCGGCGCTCGATCAGGCGCTGCCGGCCGCGACGACGGCGGTAGACCGGGAAGATTTCGCGGCGGCAATGACCTCGCTCGCGACGCTGCGCGCGCCGGTCGATGCATTCTTCACCGAGGTGCGCGTCAACGCCGACGATCCGAAGGTGCGTATCAATCGGCTGCGCCTGCTCAATCGAATCCGCGAGGCGACGCTGGCTGTCGCCGACTTCTCGAAGATCGCCGGCTAGCCCGTCACACCGCGGGAACGCGGACAGGGCATACTCCGTTGGAAGTGTCGCGATTCGCGGGATTGGCCCCGCGTCAACGGAGATGCCTCTCATGATCATCACGCATGCGTCCATTCAGCCGCTGATTGCGCTCATCGCCGGCATTCTCATTCTGATCATGCCGCGCATCCTGAACTACGTGATCGCCATCTACCTGATTATCGTCGGCATCCTCGGGCTCTTCCCCAACCTGCTGCATCACGTCGGCTAGGGCATTTCCACGACGATGCGGCCGCGCACCTTGCCGTCGGCAATGGCCCGCGCCGCTGCAGCAATATCGTCGAAGCCGATGGTGCTGCTCAGCGTGCCAAGCTTGTCGCGGTCGAGGTCGCTTGCCAGCCGCCGCCAGGCCCGCAGCCGCAATTCCTTTTCCGCATGGCTCGATTCGACGCCGAGCAGCGCGATGCCGCGCAGGATGAACGGCGCCACCGAAGTCGCGAGCTCCATGCCGGCGGCATTGCCGCAGGCCGCGACCGCGCCGCCGTGTTGCGTGGCGGCAAGAACATTGGCGAGGACGGGACCGCCGACGGAATCGATCCCCGCTGCCCAGCGCTCCTTGGCGAGGAGCTTCGGCACGCCGGAGAGTTCCGCGCGCGGGACGATGCCGCCGGCGCCGAGCGATTTGAGGTAGTCCGCTTCCTCCGCGCGGCCGGTGACTGCTTCCACTGCGTAGCCGAGCGTGGAGAGGAGGGCAATGGACATCGAGCCGACGCCGCCGGCGGCTCCCGTCACGACGACCGTGCCGGCCTCCGGTGTCAGGCCGTGATGCTCCAGCGCGAGGATGGAAAGCATGGCGGTGTACCCGGCGGTGCCGACCGCCATCGCGTCGCGCGCGCTGACGGTCTCGGGCAGCGGGATCAGCCAGTCGGCGCTCACCCGCGCCATCTGGCTGAAGGCGCCGAAGTGGGTCTCGCCGATACCCCAGCCGTTCAGGATCACCTTGTCGCCGGGCCTGTAGTCGGCGCTGCGGGAGGCAATCACAGTGCCCGCAAAATCGGTGCCCGGGATCATCGGAAACCGGCGAACGACCGGCAGCTTGCCCGTGATGGCGAGGCCATCCTTGTAGTTGATGGTCGAGAACTCGACGCATACGTCGACATCGCCCGGCATGAGCTCGGCGGGAGTAAGCTCGGTGACGGCGACTGTCTGCTGCTTCGTCGCTTCGTCGCGCGTGATCAGCCACGCCTTGAATGCATCCATCGTCGTCTCTCGCTGTCGCGCCCCTCAGTCCGGCTTCCTCGCTCATAACAAAAAACGCGACCGCGCGGGCGGGCGTGCAGCGTCCCGACCGTGCGCCTACGTCGCATGCAGGGGTTGCTGGATTTTTGCTCAGCGCGGACCTATATCCGGTGGCGAACGGAACTGGCCGGAGAGCCGGTATTTTTCAGCGTTCATATATACTCAATATGAGCATATATGAGGAGGACGAGATGCTCGATCTTGCTGCTGGTCATCGCGGGGAGACCCGGCCGAAAAGCTTCGATGTGCTGCCGATGCCGTCCCTCGAATACACCGACGAAGTCGCCGCCGCGACGGCGCATCTCTACGAGCGCGTGAAGACTGTCATCCCGGCGATCGAGTGGCCGGTGATGGCACCGTACGTCAAGGCGATCAACGACCTGAAGAAGACGCGGAACGCCGTCATTCTCGCGCACAATTATCAGACACCGGAAATCTATCACTGCGTCGCCGACATCACCGGCGACTCGCTCCAGCTCGCGGTCGCTGCCGCGAAGTCGGACGCCGACGTGATCGTCCAGTGCGGCGTTCACTTCATGGCGGAAACGTCGAAGCTGCTCAACCCGGACAAGCGCGTCCTCATTCCGGACACGCGCGCCGGCTGCTCGCTCGCCGCCTCGATCACAGGCTCGGACGTGCGGCGCCTGCGCGAGCGCTATCCCGGCGTGCCGGTCGTCACTTACGTCAACACCTCGGCCGACGTGAAGGCCGAGAGCGACATCTGCTGCACGTCGTCGAACGCGGTGCAGGTGGTCGAGGCGCTCGGCGTCGATCGCGTCATTTTCCTGCCCGACCAGTACCTGGCGAAGTGGGTCGCGTCGCAGACCAGGGTGCAGATCATCGACTGGGCCGGCGCGTGCGAGGTGCACGAACGCTTCACGGGCGCGGAGATCCGCGAGTATCGCGCGGCCAATCCCGGTGTGCAGGTGCTGGCCCATCCCGAGTGTCCGCCCGATGTGATCGCCGAGGCGGACTTTACCGGCTCGACTTCGAAGATGACGAACTGGGTTCTCCAGAACCGGCCGGCGAAGGTGCTTCTGATCACCGAGTGCTCGATGGCGGCGAACGTCGCCGCCGATGCGCGCGATGTCGAGTTCGTGCGCCCGTGCAATCTCTGCCCGCACATGAAGCGCATCACGCTGCCTAAAATTCTCGACAGCCTCGTCTATATGAAAGACGAGGTCATCGTCGATCCCGCGGTCGCGGCGCGGGCGCGGACGGCGGTCGAGCGCATGATCAACCTCAAGAACTGAGAGCTTCGTCATTCCGGAAGGCCGGAATCCAGTCTGAAGGCCTCGTGATCTGTGAGCTGGACCCCGGCTCTCGTCGGGGTGACGAAAGGAGGAAATCGCGGTGCTCAATTCCGCCGAAGGCAGCGATCTGACCGTCGACGACATCATCATCGTCGGTGGCGGCCTCGCCGGGCTGTTCTGCGCGCTCCGGCTCGCGCCGCGCCCGGTGACCGTGCTGACCGCCGAGGCCATCGGGGAAGCGGCCTCGTCGGCGTGGGCGCAGGGCGGCATCGCGGCGGCCATGTCGCCGGGCGATTCCATCGAGAAGCATCTCGCAGATACGATCGCGGCCGGCGCCGGTATCGTCGACGAGAAAATGGCCCGCGTGCTGGTATCCGAGGCACCGGAACGCATCCACGACCTCCTGGAGTATGGCGTACCGTTCGATCGCGATCTCGCCGGCCGCCTTGCCCTGTCGCGGGAGGCCGCGCATTCGGAACGCCGCATCGTGCATGTGCGCGGCGATGCCGCAGGCGCGGCGATCATGCATGCGCTCGTGGCGGACGGCCGCCGCACGCCGTCGATCCGGCTCGTCGAGGGCGATATCGGCGAGGAACTTCTCACCCCCGGCGCGCGCGTCACCGGC
>CAYOUO010000190.1:0-3267 GCA_964407155.1 uncultured Hyphomicrobiales bacterium
ACCTCCGCCTGCTCATCAAAGGCTGGCTCGACCTTCCGGACGAGGAACTCCGCCATCGCTGTGAGCAGACCGTGCGCAACTACGATCCGTGCATCTCCTGCGCCACGCATTTTCTCGATCTCCGCATCGACCGGGGCTGACGGCATGATCGCGACGCGCATCATCGGCATCGGACACCTCGATCGTGGCGACGACGCGCTCGGCCGTTTCGCCGCCGCCCGGTTGAAGGGCAACGTTCCACAGGGCACGGAGGTCCTCGAGACCGACGGGGAAGCGGGCAAGCTGCTCGACCTCTTCCAGGGCTCCGACACCGTCATCGTCATCGACGCCTGCGTGTCCGGTGCAAGTGCGGGCACGGTGCAACGCATCGATGCCGTCTCGACGCCACTGCCGCGCTGGCTGGGCTCCGCATCGTCGCATGCCATCGGCCTCGCCGAATCGGTCGAGCTTGCCCGTGTGCTCGGCCGCTTGCCGCGGCGCCTCGTCGTCTATGCCGTCGAGGCGGAAAGCTTCACCCTTGGCGCGCCGCTGTCGGCGTCCGTCGCGGCGGCGCTGGACACGCTGCCGGCAAAGATCGGCGGCGAACTCCGCGAGCTGGTGACGTAGCCATGCACGAACATGCCCTGATGGCCGACATCATGCGCGAGGTCCTGAAGACCGCCGCGGCGGAGAACGCGCGCGTCGTCACCGGCGTCTCGGTCTGGCTGGGTGCGCTCAGCCACATGACCCCCGAGCACTTCGCCGAGCATTTCGAAGATGCTGCGGCCGGCACCATCGCCGCCGGCGCAAGGATCGGCGCGACCGTATCGACCGACATCAACCATCCACGCGCCAGCGGGGTGGTGATCGAGGGCGTCGAGATCGAGCCGGGACCATGAAAAGGACCGGACCGGAAGCCGGAGCCGCCGTAACGCGCCTGCGCATGTATGTGCGCGGCCGCGTGCAGGGTGTCGGTTTCCGGCCGTTTGTCCATCGCCAGGCGACTGCGCTCGGGCTGTCCGGTTTCGTGCTGAACACCGGCGACGGCGTTCGCATCGAGGCCGAGGGCCCGTCCGCACGCGTCGCCGCCTTCAGGGCGGCGATCCGCGCGGAGCATCCGCCGGCGGCGGCGGTGATGGGCATTGCGTCAGAGGTCGTTGCGCCGCTCGGGCGCGAGGCCCCGTTCGAAATTCGCGGCAGCGACGGTCGGGGCTCGCGGCTGACGTTGGCTGCCATCCCTCCTGACCTCGGTCCCTGTCCGGACTGCCTTGCCGAGATCGCCGATCCGTCGTCGCGCCGCTATCGCTATCCCTTCACCACCTGCACCGCCTGCGGCCCGCGCTACACCATCGTCGAGGGCCTGCCTTTCGACCGCGCCCGCACGGCGATGCGCCACTTCCCGATGTGCGTCGCCTGCCGCGCCGAGTACGACGACCCCGCCGACCGCCGTTTTCACGCCGAGGCGATCGCCTGTCCGGCGTGCGGCCCGCAACTCGCGCTCTGGGACCGCGATGGAACCACGCTCGCGCTCAGGGACGATGCGCTGCGCCGGGCTGCCGACATGATCCGCACCGGCGCGATCGTCGCGGTAAAAGCGACCGGCGGCTTCCAGCTCATGGTCGATGCCCGCAACGACGAGGCGATCCGGCGGCTGCGGGCGCGCAAGCAGCGTCCCGACAAGCCGTTCGCGGTGATGTTTCCGAACCTCGACGCGATCGAGGCCGAAGCCGCCGTTAACCCTGTCGAGCGGGCGCACCTCGAATCGGCAGCCCTGCCGATCGTGTTGCTAAAAGCGTGCCCGGGCCGGTGCTCCCCTGCCGTTGCCCCTGCCCCGGCATCGGCGCCCGGCCTTCTGGGGGCGATGCTGCCGTCAACGCCGCTCCACCATCTGCTGCTGGGAGAGCTCGGATTCCCGGTGGTGGCGACCAGCGGCAACCTGTCGGGCGAGCCCTTGGCAACCGACGAGCGCGAGGCTGCGCACCGGCTGCGCGGGGTTGCCGATGCCCTGCTCGTGCATGACCGGCCGGTGCTCCGCCCGGTGGACGACTCGGTGGTGCGGGTGGTCGCCGGCCGCGCGATCACCATCCGCCGCGCGCGCGGGTGCGCGCCGCTGCCCGTGCCTGCCGACGCGCCTGCCGGCATCCTTGCGCTCGGTGCGCACATGAAGGCGGCGGTGGCGATTTCGACCTCGTCCGGCGATGCCATCCTCAGCCAGCACATCGGCGATCTCGACAGCGCCGAGACCGGGCACGCTTTTGGCAGGGCGGTGGCAGACCTCGAACAGCTCTGTGCCACCCCGGTGCGGCGGGTCGCGCACGACCTCCACCCCGACTACGCCTCCACCCGGCATGCCGTCTCGCTCGGCCTCCCCACCGTCGCGGTCCAGCACCACGCCGCGCACGTCGCCGCGGTCATCGCCGAACACCGCCTGGCACTGCCGGTGCTGGGCGTCGCATGGGATGGCACCGGCCTCGGCACCGACGGCACGATCTGGGGGGGCGAGTTCATTCGCGTCGACGAAACCGGCTGGACGCGGGTTGCCCACCTCGCGCCGATGCGCCTGCCCGGCGGCGACGCGGCAGCCCGCGAGCCGCGCCGTGCCGCCGTTGCCGCGCTGGCGGCAACCTTCGGCGGTGCGTGGGCGGAGATGACCGACCTCGCGCCCGTCGCGGCGTTCACCGCGGCCGAGCGGCGCACCCTTGGCATCATGCTGGCGCGCGGCGTGCAGGCCCCGCGCGCCACCAGCGCCGGCCGCCTGTTCGACGCGGTCGCCGCCCTGCTCGGCCTCGTCCAGAAGGCGACCTACGAAGGCCAGGCCGCGGCCATGCTGGAGCTGACAGCCGACGGCAACCCATTGCCATACCACCTTGATATCGTTGCAAAAGACGGCGGCCCGCTGGAGCTCGACTGGCGTCCCGTAATCGCAGCCATCGTCGCCGATATCCGCCGCGGCGTACCGGCCTCTGCCATCGCCTGCGCCTTCCATGCCGGCCTGGCGCAGGCCATTGCCGAGACTGCCGTGCGCCTTGGCGACATGACGGTTGCGCTCGCCGGCGGCTGCTTCCAGAACAAGTGGCTGACCGAACAGACCATCGCCGCGCTGACCGCCGCCGGGCGAAGTGTATTCTGGCCCGAGGCCATTCCCGCCAACGACGGCGGCATCGCGCTCGGCCAGGTCTGGTGGGCGGCGCGCAGCATGGGAGGCGCCTGATGTGTCTCGCAATTCCTGGCATGATCCTGTCGACCACGGGTGACGACCCGCTGTCGCGCACCGCACGCGTCGATTTC
>CAYOUO010000191.1:0-4202 GCA_964407155.1 uncultured Hyphomicrobiales bacterium
CCACCGTCATGAACAGCGCGAGCAGGCCGGCGATGCCGAGCACGATGCCATGGTAGAGCGTGTAGCTGTTGACCGAGTCCTTGTAGGCGTCCGAGTCCCACAGGTAGAGCTGCGGCAGGTCGGGCGTGCGCAGTTCGGCGACGAAGGTCACCACGGCGCCGGGATCGAGCGTGATGCGGAACACGTCCGCCTCCTGGCTCGTCTGGCGGTCGGGCGCGAACCCCTGGCTCGGCGTGATGTTGGCGACGCGCGAGGCGCCGAGGTCCGGCCAGAACAATCCCGAGCCGGACAGCCGGAAATGCGGCGCCACCAGCAGGCGGTCGATCTGCTCGTCGCCGCTGTTGACCAGCGCGAAGACCGCCCAGTAGGAACTGCCGCCCGGTTCGCGGGCGCGCACCTCGATGCGGCGCACGATGCCGTCGTTGCCGGGCGCGGTCGAAACCTGGATGCGATCGTCGGGTTGACGATAGAGCTGGACGGCCTGCGTCAGGTCGAGCGTCTTGCCGTCTAGCGGCACCGACGCAGCCTCGATCGCGTAAGCGGGTGCGCACGCGAGGCCGAAAGCCAGCAAGGACAGCACAAGGGCCGCCAATCGACGCGCGAACGACAACCGAGACTCCGGGTGGGCGGAACGATTCTGAAGCTTACTATGCCGGCTGCTCAGGTGCGACAACCCCTTGTGATTTATCCGAAAGCGGCCGGCGTTGCCTATGGACGCGGATCGTCGCGGACCAGCCCGAAAAGCAAGTGATCCTGCCAGCGGCCGTCGATGCAGAGGTACTTGCGGGCATAGCCTTCGCGATGGAATCCGACCTTTTCGAGAAGGCGGATCGAGGCGGCGTTGTGGGGCAGGCAGGCCGCTTCGACACGGTTAAGATGCAGTGAATCGAACGCGAAGGTCACGACCGCGCGGACGGCGGCGGTCATGAATCCCTTGCCGGCGTATGTCTTCCCCATCCAGTAGCCGATGGTCGCGGACTGTGAGACGCCGCGCTGGATCTGCGCCATCGTCAGGCCGCCGAGCAGCGTTTCGCCATCGGTGGAGAAGACGAAGAACGGATAGCCGGTCCCGTTGCGGATTTCGCGCTGATAGCGGCGAAGCCGCCGGCGGAACGCGAGACGGGTGAGATCGTCGGCGGGCCAGATCGGCTCCCAAGGCGTCAGGAACGTGCGGCTCTCCTCGCGCAGGCGCGCCCATTGCGCATAGTCGCCGAGGGTCGGCGTGCGCAGCAGGACGCGGTCGCCGCGGAGCGTCGGGTATGTCGGGTTCGAGGAGATGGAACGCAGGAAGGCCATGGCGCTAGGCGGGCGCCTCCGCGGCGAGCTTTTCGCGTCGCTGGGAACGCACGCCGAGACGCGCGACGATCTGGTCGCGGCGCATCATGCCGTCAAGCGCGCCGACGGCGGCCACCGTCGGCTCGCTGTTCGTGAAGATGTCGGTGGCGAGGCTGCGGATGGTGTCGACGCCGATGGCGTTGATCTTCTGGACGAGCTCCTCCGTCGGAATGGGCCGCCCGAAGAGCAGCATCTGCCGCGCGATCTGGCCGGCGCGGCCGGCCGGACTCTCCAGCGTCATCAGGAGGCCGGCACGAAGCTGGGCACGGGCGCGATCGAGCTCGCGCTCGTCGATGTCGTGGGCGGCACGCTCGAGTTCGCCCAGGATGACCGGCATCAGTTCCTGCACGTCATCGGGTCCGGTCGCTGCATGAACGCCGAACATCCCGGAGTCGGCGAAGCCCCAGTGGAAGGCGTAGATCGAGTAGCACAGCCCGCGCTTTTCGCGCACTTCCTGGAAAAGGCGGGACGACATGCCACCACCGATGATCGCCCCCAGCAACTGCGCCGCATGGTAGGTCTCGGCGGTGTAGGGCCGACCCTCGAAGCCGATCATGATCTGCGTTTCCTGCAGATCGCGGGCTTCGCGCCGGTCGCCGCCGCGATAGCGCGCCGGCGATGGCGTTGGGCCCGGCGTTGCGCCGAGCGCCGCGAAGCGCTCGCCGGCAAGAGCGACGAGCGCATCGTGATCAACCGCGCCGGCCGCCGCCAGAACCATCTCCGGTCCGCGATAATGCCGTGCCAGGTAGTCCTGCAGCATCGACGGCACCACGGCCTCCACCGTCGCCGGCGTGCCGAGGATATTGCGTCCGAGCGGCTGGTCGGGAAACGCCGCCTCGGTGAAAAGGTCGTAGACGCGGTCGTCGGGCGTATCCAGCGCGGCGCCGATTTCCTGAACGATGACATGCTGCTCGCGTTCGAGCTCGACCGCGTCGAAGGTGGAGTTGCCGAGAATGTCGGACAGGATGTCCACGGCGAGCGGCACATCGTCTTTCAGCACGCGGGCGTAGTAGGAGGTCGTTTCGACGCTGGTCGCGGCATTGACCTCGCCGCCGACCGCCTCGATTTCCTCGGCGATCTCGATGGCGCTGCGCGTCGTCGTGCCCTTGAAGGCCATGTGCTCGAGCACGTGCGAGAGGCCATGCTCGTCCGCCTGCTCGGCGCGCGAGCCGACACCCACCCAGACACCGAGCGCCGCGCTTTCCAGGTGATCCATCGCGTGGGTCACAACGGTCAAACCGGAGGGCAGACGGCTAACGCGGACGCTCATGATATGTCAGGCCTTCTCGGTCGCGGCGCGGCTGAGCGCGGCCACATGGTCTTCGACTGCTTTCCGGTCATTGGCAAGCGTAACGTAGTGCTCGCGCTTCTCGAGAATACCCGCAAAAGCCGCGGGCGCTGCCGCTTCGATGCCCACCGCCGCCTTGACCGCGGCGGCAAACTTCGCCGGATGCGCGGTCGCCAGCGTCACCATCGGGACGCCCGGCCGGGCGAACCGCTGGGAAACGGCGAGGCCGACCGCCGTGTGGGGGTCGGGCAGGAACCCGGTCGCCCGCCAGGTCGCGGCGATGGTCGCGGCGACCTCGTCCTCACCGGCGTATCCGGCGGCAAAATCGGCCCGGATTGCCGCGAGCGGCGCGGCGTCGATGGAAAACGATCCGCGAGCGGCGAGGTCCTGCATCAGCCGGCGCACCGTGGCGGGGTCGCGCCCGTAGGCTTCGAACAGCAGCCGCTCGAAATTGGACGACACCTGGATGTCCATCGAGGGCGAGGTGGTTGCCACCACCGTGCGCACCTCGTAGCGGCCCGTTTCGAGGGCGCGCGCCAGGATGTCGTTGACGTTGGTCGCAATCACCAGCCTGTGGATGCCAAGCCCCATGCGTTTCGCGACATAGCCGGCGAAAATGTCGCCGAAGTTGCCGGTGGGCACCGTGAAGGAGACGCACGACCCGGGTGCGCCGAGCGCCGCCGCGGCGGTGAAGTAGTAGACCACCTGGCCCAGGATGCGCGCCCAGTTGATCGAGTTGATGCCCGAGAGAGCATAAGTCTCGCGGAAGCGGGCGTTGGCGAACAGGCCCTTCACGATCGTCTGGCAGTCGTCGAAGGTTCCGCGGATGGCGACCGGGTGGATGTTCCGCGCGCCGACGGTCGTCATCTGCCGCTGCTGGAACGGCGAAACGCGGCCCTCAGGAAACAGGATGAAGACGTCGACGTTGTCGCGGTCGCGGAATGCTTCGATGGCGGCGGCGCCGGTATCGCCGGAGGTGGCGCCGACGATGGTGGTGCGCCGGCCACGCTTCGCCAGCACATGGTCCATGAGCTGCGCCAAGAGCAGCATCGCCACGTCCTTGAAGGCCAGCGTCGGCCCGTGGAAGAGCTCCAGCACGTAGCGGTCATCGGCGAGGCGGGTGAGCGGCGCGACTTCGGGGCGGTCGAACCGGGCGTAGGCATCCCGGCACATGCGGGCGAGGTCGCGATCCTCGATTTCCCCGCCGATGTAAGAGCGTACGATGCGGCAGGCCGCCTCCGCGTAAGGGATGCCTTTCATGCTCGCGATCTCGGCATCGCCGAGCGTCGGCCACGCCTCGGGCACATAGAGTCCGCCGTCGGTCGCAAGACCGGCGAGGAGGACGTCGGAGAAGCCCAAGGCAGGCGCTTGTCCGCGGGTGCTGAGGTACCTCATAGCGCTGGGAAAACGCCTTGATGACGGGTTCGAGCGGGAGATAGGACGACCCTAGCGGCAGCGTCGCCCCGCAGCAAGCCGAGGCTGCTTCCTTTTGGTCGGCGGCGGGTCGCCAATGGCGTCCTCCGCTGCTATACAAACGCCGCATTTTCGCGGGGATGGTCGCTGATGCTGAAGTTCGATT
>CAYOUO010000192.1:0-3748 GCA_964407155.1 uncultured Hyphomicrobiales bacterium
GAAGGTGCGCGGCTTCTGCTCCGTTCCCCTAGTGTTCTCAGGCTCGGGACCGTATATGTCGGGGTAGATGTCCGACCCCGCCAAGCGCCCGTTCGATTCGCCGTCCGATGAGCCGGAAGACGCGGAATTCCGCGGCTTTGCGGAGGAAAGCGTGCGCGCGCCTGCCCCCCGCGCCGGTGGCATAGCGGAGCGCGCATCGGGGAGCGCGCGGAGCGGGCGCGACTATCTCGCCAAGCTGAACCCCGAGCAGCGGCTCGCCGTCGAGACGACCGAGGGGCCAGTGCTCGTGCTCGCCGGCGCCGGCACCGGCAAGACGCGCGTGCTCACCACGCGCATCGCGCACCTGCTCGCCACCGGCAAGGCGCGGCCCTGGCAGATCCTCGCCGTGACCTTCACCAACAAGGCGGCGCGCGAGATGAAGACGCGCATCGGCGATCTCATCGGCGGCGTGGTCGAGGGCATGGAGTGGCTGGGCACCTTCCACTCGATCGGGGCCAAGTTGCTCCGCCGCCACGCCGAGCTTGCCGGCTTGAAATCGTCCTTCACCATTCTCGACACCGACGACCAGATCCGCCTGATGAAGCAGATCATCCAGGCGGAGGGGATCGACGAGAAGCGCTGGCCGGCGCGGCAGCTCGCTGGCCTGATCGACCACTGGAAGAACCGCGGGCTTTCGCCCGCCGACGTTTCCGACGGGGACGGCGACGGCTTCGCCGACGGCCGCGGGAAAAAGCTCTATGCGCTCTACCAGGAGCGGCTGAAGGTGCTCAACGCGGCGGACTTCGGCGACCTCCTGCTCGCGCCGCTCGCGATCCTGCGCGCGCACCCGGACATCCTCGCCGACTATCACCAGCGCTTCCGCTACATCCTCGTCGACGAGTACCAGGACACCAACGTCGCGCAGTACCTGTGGCTCCGGCTCCTGGCGCAGGCGCCTGCCGCGCGCGAGACCCCTCACCCGCCGGGCGATGAAGGATCGCCCGGCACCCTCTCCCGCAAGGGGAGAGGGGAAGCGGCGGGACATGCCCAAGGAAAAGGAGACGCGAACGTTTCCGGTTCATCCGCTCTCCCCTCGCGGGAGAGGACTTCGAGCCTTATGAGCGAAAGCGAATTAGGCGAGAAGGGTGAGGGGGCGGAGACCTCTCCGGAGAGCGCATCCCGGCCCTCGCTTGAGCTCGGGCGTTCGTCGCTCGAAACAGGCCACCGGCCTGTTTCGCTCGCTCCGCTCACCGCTCCTCACCCCCCGCACCCGTCTCGCGTTGAAGCATCGCTCGGCGACCTCTCCCCGCCGGGGCGAGGTGGGCGGAGCGACTCGAGGAGAAGTGGTCGTGGAGAAGGAGAGCGGCTGAGCGTCGCCAACATCTGCTGCGTCGGCGATGACGACCAGTCGATCTACGGCTGGCGCGGGGCGGAGGTCGACAACATCCTGCGCTTCGAGAAGGATTTTCCGGGCGCGACCGTGATCCGGCTCGAGCGCAACTACCGCTCGACGCGGCACATCCTCGGCGCCGCCGCGCATCTCATCGCGCACAACGAGGGCCGGCTCGGCAAGACGCTGTTCACGGATGCCGAGGACACCGCCGACACGGTGCGCGTGTCGGTCGCCTCGTCATGGGACAGCGAGCAGGAGGCGCGCGCGATCGGCGAGGAGATCGAGCAGCTCCAGATCAAGGGCCACCGGCTGAACGAGATCGCGATCCTGGTGCGCGCCTCGTTCCAGATGCGCGCCTTCGAGGACCGCTTCGTCACGCTCGGCCTCAACTATCGCGTCATCGGCGGCCCGCGCTTCTACGAGCGGCAGGAGGTGCGCGACGCCCTCGCCTATCTCCGCGTGACCCTGCAGCCGGCCGACGACCTCGCCTTCGAGCGCATCGTCAACACGCCGCGGCGCGGCATCGGCGAGAGCACGGTGAAGCTGCTCCACGACCGCGCGCGGGCGGAGAAGATCCCGCTGCTGGCCGCCGCGACGGAAGTGATCGAGACCGACGAGCTCGCCGCGCGCACGCGCGCCGCGCTCCGCGACCTCATCGCCTCGTTCGCGCGCTGGCGGGCGCAGGTTACGACGCTGCCGCACACGGAGCTTGCGGAAATCATCCTCGAGGAGTCCGGCTACATCGAGATGTGGCAGGCGGACCGCTCGGCCGACGCGCCGGGGCGGCTCGAAAACCTGAAAGAGCTGGTGCGCTCGATGGAGGAGTTCGATTCGCTCGCCGGCTTCCTCGAGCACATTTCGCTGGTCATGGACGCCGACAGCGAGGCCGGCAACGACGCCGTCTCGATCATGACGCTGCATTCGGCCAAGGGGCTGGAGTTCGACACGGTGTTCCTGCCCGGCTGGGAGGAAGGGCTCTTCCCCTCGCAGCGTACGCTCGACGAGAACGGCAAGGCGGGGCTGGAGGAAGAGCGGCGGCTCGCCTATGTCGGCATCACGCGGGCGCGGAAGCGCGCCTTCATCCGCTTCGCCGCCAACCGGCGCATGCACGGTCTCTGGCAGGCGGGCGTGCCCTCGCGCTTCCTCGACGAGCTGCCCGAGGCGCACGTCGACGTGGTCGAGGAGGCGTCCGACTACGGCGGCTACGGCTCCGCCGCCTATGGCGCGAGCCGGTTCGACACCACCGACCCGTTCGCCAACACGACGTATTCCACACCCGGCTGGCAGCGGGCGCAGGCGCGGCGCTCCGCCGAGGATGCAGCGGCCGCGGCGGCGGGCAAGAAGAGCCGGCGCGGCTTCGACCATCCGCTGAGCTCGGGCCCGCGGCTGATCGAGGGCGAACTGGTGGCGAAGAGCGTGATCGGCGGCACCAGCCGCTACGCCACGGGCGAGCGCGTCTTCCACCAGAAATTCGGCTACGGCCGCATCTCCGCGATCGAGGGCAACAAGCTCACCATCGACTTCGAGAAGGCCGGGCAGAAGAAAGTGCTCGACAATTTCGTCGTGCGGCACTGAACGCCGCGCCCGCGCCCCATTCTCCGGTTACGTTCAGCTTCAGAAAAGCGGAGAACGCAATGATGCCGATTTCCAAGAACACGATCTGCCTCTGGTACGACAAGGATGCCGAGGCGGCCGCGCGCTTCTATGCCGCGACGTTTCCAGACAGCAGGGTAACCGCCGTTCATCGTGCCCCGGGCGATTTTCCGTCCGGCAAAAAAGGCGACGTCATCACAGTGGAGTTCACCGTCTGCGGTGTTCGCTGCCTCGGACTGAACGGCGGCCCGCACTTCAAGCAGAGCGAAGCCTTCTCCTTCCAGATCGCGACCGACGACCAGGCCGAGACCGACCGCTACTGGAACGCCATCGTCGGCAACGGCGGGCAGGAAAGCATGTGCGGCTGGTGCAAGGACAAGTGGGGCTTGTCGTGGCAGATCACGCCGCGCACGCTGACCGAAGCGATGGCCGCCGGCGGCGCCGAGGCGGAGCGCGCCTTCGCTGCGATGATGCCGATGCGGAAGATCGACGTCGCGGCCATCGACCGCGCCCGGCGGGGGTGAGGCGCGGTCCGCGATAACGGACGAAACAGGCCGGTGGCCTGTTTCGAGAGACGAACATCCGAACGCAAGCGAGGGCCGGGAGGCGCGGTCCCTCACTACGTTCGTCTCGATCCGACCTCTCCCCACCGGGGAGAGGTAAAGCGGTGCCCCCGGCTGATCGAAAGCTTAGTGTGACATGCCCCAGGAAGCGTCTCTTCCGATACGCTTGCCACGCCGTGACAGCGGGGCCTAACCTCCGCGCCACCGAACAAGGAGGGTC
>CAYOUO010000193.1:0-3645 GCA_964407155.1 uncultured Hyphomicrobiales bacterium
CAGCCGCGACGAGATCCGGGAAGTGTTCCTGCAGGTGGCGATCTATGCCGGCATCCCCGCCGGCGTCGATTCCTTCCGTATCGCACGCGAAGCCTTCGCCGAAGTCGATAAGGGCGCCTAGCCCTGCTCCTCGCGAATCCGCAGGAGGCGGGCATGGACCGGCATAAGATGCTCATCGGCGGCGAATGGGTCGACGCCGCCGGGGGCCAGACGTTCGAGACCGACAATCCGTATCTCGGCGCGCCGTGGGCGCTGGTTCCACGGGCGACGCCTGCGGACGTGGATCGCGCGGTCGTGGCGGCGCGCACCGCGTTTCGCGCGCCTTCGTGGGCCGGGATCACCGCGACGCAGCGTGGTGCGCTGCTCCGCAAGCTTGCCGACCTGATCGCCGGCGAGGCCGATCGGCTTGCCGAAGTCGAAACCCGCGACAACGGCAAGCTCATTACCGAGATGCGGATGCAGTTGCGCTACATTCCGCAGTGGTATCACTATTTTGCCGGGCTTGCCGACAAGGTCGAAGGCCGGGTGATCCCGATCGATAAGCCCGGCATGTTCAATTACACGCGGGAAGAACCGCTGGGCGTGGTGGCGGCGATCACGCCATGGAACTCGCCGCTGATGCTGGCGACGTGGAAGCTAGCGCCGGCGCTGGCGGCCGGCAACACGATCGTGTGGAAGCCCTCGGAGTTCTCCTCCGTCTCGGCGCTCGAATTCGGCAAGCTGTTCGAGAAGGCGGGCTTCCCGCCGGGCGTGGTCAACATCGTGACTGGATTCGGTTCGGAGATCGGCGACAGCATTGTCGGCCATCCCTCGGTGGCCAAGGTGGCGTTCACCGGCGGCGACCGGACGGGACAGGGCGTCTATGAGCGGGCGGCGCGCTCCATCAAACCGGTAACGCTCGAGCTCGGCGGAAAATCCGCCAATATCGTGTTCGACGATGCTGTGCTCGACAACGCGGTGAAGGGCGTTGTGTCGGGCATTTTCGCCGCCACCGGCCAGACCTGCATCGCCGGCTCGCGCGCGCTGGTGCACCGCTCGATCCTCGATGCATTCACCGAACGGCTGGTCGCGCTCGGCCGCACGGCGCGCATGGGCGACCCGCTGCTGGACACCACCCAGGTCGGACCGATCACCACGCGCGCCCAATACAAGAAGGTTCTCGACTACATCGAGATTGCCAAGGGCGAGGGCGCCCGCGCGGTGCTCGGCGGCGGCGCGGCCAGCCGGCCGGAGTGCGGCAACGGCTGGTTCGTCGAGCCGACGATTTTCGCCGGCGTCAAGCCGGAGATGCGCATCGCACAGGAAGAAGTGTTCGGACCCGTGCTCTCCGTCATTCCTTTCGAGGACGAGGAGGAGGCGATCGCGATCGCCAACGGGACGCAATACGGCCTGGCCGCAGGCGTGTGGACGCAGAGCATCAGGCGGGCGTTCACCATGGCGCAGCGCCTCGAGGCCGGAACGGTATGGGTGAACAGCTACCGCGCCACGAGCTACCTTTCGCCCTTTGGCGGCTACAAGCGATCGGGCATCGGTCGGGAAAGCGGCCTCACGGCGATCCGCGAATACCTGCACGAAAAGAGCGTCTGGATCGACACGATCGGCGAGGTGGCCAACCCCTTCGTCCAGAGGTGACCGGGGTTTCGAGACACTGAGTTTGTTGGAATTCCGTCAATGTCCTATTTAGACAGACAAGGACTTCCCGGGCGCGAGGCGCACACGATGGAATTGCGGCAGCTCAGCTTCTTTCTGGGCGTTGCTGACTCCGGCAGTTTTTCGAGGGCGGCAGTGCGCCTTTCTGTGGCCCAGCCGATCCTGAGCCGGCAGATCAAGCTGCTCGAGGAGGAGCTCGGCGTCGAGCTGCTCTACCGTAACGGCCGCGGCGTCGTCCTGTCGGAAGCGGGCAAGATGCTCGAGACGTACGCGCGGAACATTGTCGATCTGGTCGAGCAGGCGCGCTCGCAGATGAGCGCCCTGCGCAACATGCCGCAGGGCCGCGTCGCGATCGCCATGCCGCCGTCGATCGGCTGGATGCTGACCGGTCCGCTGGTGCTGCGCTGCCGCGAGGCGTTCCCCAACATCGCGTTGCATCTCGTCGAGGGCTTCAGCGGCCACGTGGCCGAGTGGCTTTCCACCGGCAGCATCGACATCGGCATCGTCTATCAGGCGCCGCGGCGTCCGACGCTGGCGACCGAGCCGCTTTTTTCCGACGATCTGATCCTGCTGGGGGCGGTCGACGATCCGCTCAAGCTCGAGGGCGACAGCGTGGACACCGCGAAGCTCGCCGAGATACCGGTCATCCTGCCGGCGCGCCCGCACGGCCTGCGGGTATTGATCGATAACGAGCTCGAGAAACTCGGCGTAACGGCGCGCGTCGAATTCGAAGTCGACGCAATGCCGTCGACATTGAGCCTTGTCGAGCGGGGCGTGGGCTACACCGTCCTGTCGGAGGGGGCGGTAAAACACCTGTTGAGCGCCGGGCGCATCCGCCGCTGGGCGCTGAAGAACCCGACGCTGAAGCGTGAGCTGCTGCTCGCCACCTCGACGCAGCACCCGCTCACGGTGGCGACGCGGCTGGTTACGCGTCTCATCCGGGACGAAGTTCAATCGATCTTGCGAGGGGAAACGGGCTCGACAGGCACGGCCGTACGCCGTGTCGCGAGTAACGATGCCTGACGTTGGGAGGATCTCATGGCAGATGCAGCAACAGCAACGCGTCCGGGCGCCGGGACGGCATCCGTGCCGCTGGCACAACGCCTCGCCCGGGACATTGCGGCCTATGGCAGCGGCAAGGTGTCGAGTGCCGCCCGCGACAAGGTAAAGACCTGCCTGCTCGATTTTCTGGCTTGCGCCTTTGAGGCTCACAGCCTGCCGTGGGCGCGCCAGGCGGCGCAGCTCGCGACCGACGGCACCGGTCCGTGCACGATCATCGGCACCTCGCTCGGCGTGCCCGCCGGCGATGCCGCGTTCGCGAACAGCGTGGCGGGTCACGGCCTCGTGCGTGAGGACATGCACGCCGGCAGTGTCAGCCACCTTGGCATCATTGTGCTGCCCACGCTGTTGGCACTGGCGCAGGAGCGCAAGGTCGACGGGATGGCGTTCATCGCCGCCGCAATCGTCGGCTACGAGGTTGGAGGACGGATCGGGCGGGCGCTGATCACGCCGGAATTCTCGCGCTTCTTTCGCCCGACCGCATTCGTCGGACCGATGGCGGGGGCGGCGGCAGCCGCCAATCTCCTGCGTTTCGATGCGCTCAAGGCGGGGAATGCCGTGTCCCTCGCCGCCAACATGGCCAGCGGCCAGAATCAATGGCCACACACCGGCGCCGACGAAATGTTTTTCGAGGCGGGAGTTGCGACGCGCAACGGTTTGACCGCGGCGCGCCTCGCCGGCTTCGGCGCCTACGGCTCCGAAAAGGCGCTCGACGGCGAGGCGGGACTGCTGCCTGCCTACCGGCCGGATCGCACGGCTCCTGACGTTCGCCTGTTCGATGGCGAGCCGGAGATCATGTCGGTCTTCTTCAAGCCGGCGCCAGTCTGCAACTTTGCGCAGACGCCGAGCGTGGCGGCGCTGAAGCTCGCCAACGAGGAGCACATTGATCCGAAGGTGATCGAAAGCGTCACCGTCAAGGCGACCCGCGCCGCCAAG
>CAYOUO010000194.1:0-3140 GCA_964407155.1 uncultured Hyphomicrobiales bacterium
CCAGCGCCCCTACATCGGCAACGACTATCGCGGCTCGACCGGCTGGCACAGCCAGTTCGCCGACTTCAACAACGACGGCCTGCTCGACCTGTTCATCTCCAAGGGCAACGTCGAGGCGATGCCGGACTTTGCCCAGAAGGATCCGAGCAATCTCCTGCTCGGGCAGTGGGACGGCACCTTCAAGGAAGTCGGCGACCTTGCCGGCATCGCGCAGCCCGACAAGCGCGCGCGCGGCGCCGCCGTCATCGACCTCAACATGGACGGCATGCTCGACCTCGTCGTGGTCAACCGCAACGCCCCGGTCACGCTCTACCGCAACCTCGGCACCCGGACGTCGTGGGGAACCGATGCGCCCATGGGCAACTGGATCGAGGTCGAGCTCTATCAGGCGGGCGCCAACCGCGATGCCGTCGGCGCCCAGATTTCGGTCAAGGCGGGCAACAACCGCATGGAGCGCACGGTCTCCGTCGGTGGCGGCCACGCATCCGGCCAGTCGGGCTTCGTCCACATCGGACTCGGCACCGCCGAGCGCGCCGAGATCCGCGTGAAGTGGCCCGACGGCAGCTGGAGCAACACCTACCGCGTCTTCGCCAACGAATTCGTGCGGCTCGACCGCGCCAATCCGGACGCCGAATACTGGTTCCCCGAACCGGCGCGGAGCGCCGATGCTTCCGGAAGCGCCACGCCGGCTCCGGCGCAGTAGCGCGGCCGCCGGGCGCAATATCCTTGCGCTCGCGCTGACGGTCATCTCGGCCACAGCGGCGATTGCGGCGCCGCCCGCCGGCTCCGTCACCCGTCTCCAGGGCGCCGCGACCGCGACGATCGCCGGTTCATCCTTGGCGCTGTCCCCGGGCAGCGACGTTTTCGCTGGCGAGAATGTCGCCACCGGCGGCGGCGCGCGTCTCGAGATCACGCTCGCCGACGAGACGAAGCTCACGATCGGCGAGAACGCGCACCTCGCGCTCGACAGCTTCGTCTTCGATCCGGCCGCGACCACGCGGATCGGACTCAGCGTCAACGGCGCCTTCCGCTATGTCTCCGGCAAGCTTGGTGTCGGCGCGACGCGGGTGGCCGAGGTGACCACGCCGTTTGCGACGCTCGGCGCCCGCGGCACCGACTTCTGGGGCGGACCAGTCGACGGACATTTCGGCGTCGTCGTGCTCGAAGGCACCGTGACCGCAAGCCACCGCGGCCGCACCGTAATACTGCGGCAACCGAATAATGGCACCGACTTCGATAGCATCGGCGCCGCGCCGGGGCTGGCTCACGCGTGGGCGCGGCCGAAGATCGACCGCGCGATCGCGACGGTCACGTTCCGCTAGAGCAAAAGCAAGGGAATGGAACGCAGTTCACGATTCGACCAGGTCGTGAAGTGCGCTAGTGCTGAAGCTGCTCGGCGAACCAAACGATGGTGCGGCAGTAGACGTCGGCCTTGTTCCACTGGTGCAGGACCGCGAAGTTTGCCGTCCCCTCGCCCCAGGGCTGTCCCGCCCGCCAGCCGTAGCCCTTGAGGTAGTTGGCCGTCGAGGCGAGGGCGTCGGCGGACGAGTGACTGAGATCGGCGCGCCCGTTGCCGTCGAAATCGACCGCGAACTTGATGTAGGACGAGGGCATGAACTGGGTCTGGCCGAGTTCGCCCGCCCAGCCGCCGCGCATCTGCTGCGGCGAGAGATCGCCGCGCTCGACGATCTTCAGCGCCGCCATCAGCTCGTTGGAGAAGAAATCCGAGCGGCGGCAGTCGTGCGCCAGCGTCGCCAGCGAGCGGATGCTGGGCGTGGCGCCGGAGCCTGCACCAAATCCGGTCTCCAGCCCCCAGATCGCCACCAGGATTTCGGCCGGCACGCCGTATGTCGTTTCAATGCGGCCGAACAGGCGGGCGTTGTCGCGGAGTTCGGCGCGGCCGAGATCGATCTTGCCTGGGCCTACCCGCTTGTCGCGAAATTTCTCGAAGCTCTGCTTGAAGTAGCCCTGCCGCCGGTCGAGGGCGAGGATCGCGGGGTCGGAGGTCACGCCGGAGAGCGATTCGGAAACGGTCCGCGCCGAGATGCCGGCGGCCTCGGCTTTCGCCTCGAAGCCCTTGAGCCAGGTATCGAAGTCGCCGCCGCAGGCTGCCGGAGCCGCTTCCGCCGCCATTCCGGCGACCGCCCAGGCCACGATCGCGATGAAAACAAGACGCAGCACAGCCATGTGCCGGGCTCCCCGACAGGGTGAAATCAACCGCAGCGCGACGATACGGGAGGGCATGGCATCAGCGCAATCGAGGACAAGCGGGGTTTCCCGTGGACCGCCGGCGGTATTGATCGGCGTCAACCCGCGGAAATCGGCCGCGCGGCAAAGTGCCGATGGACTTGAGGCCACCCGCCCGTTACTTTATTTCCGTTCCAGGCAAGCCGGGATTCTCATGGATTATCAGTCGATTTTCGCGAAGGCGATCGCCGCGCTCCATGCCGAGCGGCGGTACCGCGTCTTTGCCGATCTTGAGCGGGTTGCCGGGCGTTTTCCGCTGGCAACCTGGCATTCGGACAAGGGCGACCGCGAAATCGTCGTCTGGTGCTCCAACGACTACCTCGGCATGGGCCAGAACGAGGCCGTGATCGCGGCGCTGGCCGATACCGCCGCGCGCATGGGCGCCGGCGCCGGCGGCACCCGCAACATCTCCGGCACCAACCATCCGCTGGTGCTGGCCGAGCAGGAACTGGCCGATCTCCACGGCAAGGAAGCCGCGCTCATCTTCACCTCGGGCTTCGTCTCGAACGAGGCCACGATCTCGACCGTCGCCAAGCTCCTGCCCGACTGCGTCATCTTCTCGGATGAGTTCAACCACGCCTCGATGATCGAGGGCGTGCGCCGCTCCGGCGCCCAGAAGGTCATCTTCCGCCATAACGATCTCGATCACCTCGAGAGCCTGCTCAAGGCGACGGCGCCCGGCCGCGCCAAGCTGATCGCGTTTGAGTCCGTGTATTCGATGGACGGCGACGTCGCGCCGATCGCCGCCATCGCCGATCTCGCCGCCAAATACGGCGCCATGACCTATCTCGACGAGGTCCACGCCGTCGGTATGTACGGGCCGCGCGGTGGCGGTATCGCCGAGCGCGATGGCGTCATGAACCGCATCGACGTCATCGAGGGCACGCTCGCCA
>CAYOUO010000195.1:0-2769 GCA_964407155.1 uncultured Hyphomicrobiales bacterium
GACCAATCGCTGCGACTACCCGATCTTCAACCGCTTGTGTGCCAAGCACGGCGCGCAGTGGATGACCGAGCTGATCACCGTCGCGCACAACTTCACGGTGCTGTGCGGCGTGACCAACGCGTTCGAAGTCGCCGTCCCGCCTGACGGAGACCAGTTGCCGAGCTGACCCAGAATGCACGGTGCGGTCCCGGTCAAGCGCGGCGTCACGCTCGCTTCGCTCGATCTGACGCATCGCCTGCCGCACAAGGAAGCCTATGAGCATGAGCTCGATCGCGCGCAGATCGACATGCTCAAGGTCGAGCAGGCGTATCGGGTCAATGGCCTGCGCGGCATCGTCGTCTTCGAGGGCTGGGACGCCGGCGGCAAAGGCGGCGCGATCCAGCGGCTGACGGCGCGGCTCGACCCGCGCCAAGTGCAGGTGCACGAGATCGGCAAGCCGAGCCCCGACGAGCAGGCCCGGCACTATCTGTGGCGGTTCTGGCAGCGCCTGCCGCTGCCCGGCAACATCGCGGTGTTCGACCGCAGCTGGTACGGCCGCGTCCTGGTCGAGCGCGTCGAAAGGCTGACCCCGGAACCGGATTGGCGCCGGGCTTATCGCGAGATCGTCGAGTTCGAACGCATGCTCGTCGATGACGGGGTCCGTCTCGTCAAGCTGTTCCTGCACGTCTCCGCCGAGGAACAGCTAAAACGGCTCGCCGAGCGTATTGCATGCCCCAACCAGCAAGGGAAGAACACCGCCGCCGACTTCCGCAATTATGCCCGCCGGTAGGTTTACGTCGCGGCGATCGACGACATGCTGGCCGCAACCTCGACCCCGCGCGCGCCGTGGTTTGCGATTGCCGGCGAGCATAAATGGTTCGCCCGGGTGGCGGAGATCGATACGGTGGTAGCGGCGCTGGGCGCCGGGCTCGACCTCAAGCCGCTGCCGGTCGACCGCGAGGTGGCCAAAACCGCCCGCGCGCTGCTGAGCAAGAAGGAGCTGGCCGTGCTGGGGCTCGCACCGCAAAAGCGGGCGTGAGGCCCGGCACCGGCGTCCCGAGCCGATCGAGGGTCAGCCGGCGAACGGATCGCGGGTGAACAGGTGTTGCGGCCGGTCGACGCCGCGCAGCGCATAGCGCCCCGCCGAGACCAGCCGCCCGCGCTCCGGCTCCGGCATCGCCGCGGCAAACGCCTCCGACACCAGCAGCTCGCGGTCGACCGATCGGCACATCGCGGCGATCCGGCTGACCTCGTTGACCGCCGGGCCGACCACGGTGAAGTCGAGCCGGTCCTTGCTGCCGATATTGCCGTAGAACACCTCGCCGACATGCAGACCGAGATAGATCTCGGTGGTCGGCAGGCCCTCGAACGCGCGTCGCTGGTTGAGCCGTCCGAGTCCCAGCCGCAACGCCGCCTCCGCCGCCATGCCGCTGCGGCAAGCGGCCTCCGGCGTGCCGCCGGTAAAGACCGCGAGCACCCCGTCGCCGATCAGCTTCAGCACGTCGCCGCCATGATCGTGGATCGCCGCGATCGCCACCTCGGCATAGTCGTTGAGGAAGGGGATGACCTGGTGCGGCTCGACCTGGTCGGCGATGCGGGTGAAATCGCGCAGATCGCTGTACCACAGCGCGGCGCTGATCCGCTCGGCGATGCCGCGGCCGATGCGGCCGCCGAGCACCCGCCGTCCCGGGTCGCGGCCGAGATAAGTCTCGACCAGCGTGCCGGCGATCCGCGTCAGCGAGGTGCACTTGACCGCCAGCGCGAGGCTCGGCATCACGCCGGCGATCTGCTCGACCTCGGCATCCGAGAACCCGCCGGCGCGATCGGTCACCCAGTACGAATAGACGCAATCCATCTCACCCAGCACGCCGGTGCGGGCGAAGCGGTTGATCAGCGCGAGATACTCGGTCATGCCCTCTGCGGCGAGGGCGTCGAGCTGCGGAAATCCGCTGCTGTCGCCGAGCTTTCGGCGCAGCAGCGACGCCTTGGTTTCCAGCATGTGAAAGAACGGGCTGGACCGCCAGTTGGCGGCGGCTTCGCCATCGGTTGTGGGGCCGTATTCGATCAGTTCGGCATCGCCGCCGTCCTCGCGCCGCCAGCGAAAGGCGCGGCCCTCATGCACCGGATGCAGCGTGTCGATAATGACCGCCGCGCGCGCGAGGGGCAGCCCCGCCGCGCCGCTGCGCCGGCAGAATTCCGCCAGCATCGCCGTCTCGCTCTTGCCGGCGAGCCCGGCTTGGATCACCCAGCCCCCGACCTCCGACAGCCCGCCGGGCGCCATCGCCCGCTACCCGCATTTTGAATAGTCGCAGCTGGTGCACTGGTCGCAGTTTTCGCTGCGGATCAGCGCCGCCTCGCCGCATTTCGGGCATTGCCGCAGGCGCGGGCCGGACAGGCGGCCGGGGGCGGGCGGGGTGAGGTTGACGACTTGCGCCAGACGCTGGGCGTTCTGCCGCTCCTTGGGCGGCAGAAAGCCGATCTCGATCATGTGCCGCTCGATGACGTCGCCGATCGCCGCCAGCAGCGACGGCACGTAGCGGCCGTCCATCAAGGCGCCGCCGCGCGGATCGAACACCGCCTTCATCTCCTCGACGACAAAAGACACGTCGCCGCCGCGCCGGAATACCGCGCTGATCATGCGGGTCAGCGCGACGGTCCAGGCGTAATGCTCCATGTTCTTGGAGTTGATGAAGATCTCGAACGGCCGGCGCCGGCCGTCCTGCACCACGTCGTTGATCGTGATGTAGAGGGCGTGCTCGCTTTCGGGCCAGTTGATCTTGTAGGTCTGGC
>CAYOUO010000196.1:0-2553 GCA_964407155.1 uncultured Hyphomicrobiales bacterium
CGCCACGGTCGAGGAAATCGCTTACGTCGATATCGACGATCTGGCCGGTATCGAGGGCTTCGACGAGGAGACCGCCAACGAGCTCCAGAGCCGTGCGCGTGAGTATCTCGACAAGCTCGAGGCCGAGCAGGATGCCGAGCGCAGATCGCTCGGCGTTGAGGACGCGTTGAAGGATGTTCCCGGCCTCACCACTGCCATGCTCGTTGCCCTCGGCAAGAACGGCGTCAAGACCGTCGAGGATTTCGCCGGCTCCATTCCCGACGAGCTGATTGGGTGGACCGAGCGCAAGGACGGGGAGGCGACTCGCCACCCCGGTGCGCTCGATGGTTTCACGCTGTCCAAGGCCGACGCCGAAGGCATGATCATGCAGGCGCGCGTCAAGGCCGGCTGGATCAGCGAGGCTGATCTCAATCCGCCGGTGGAAGCCGAGGCTGAAGCTGAAGAAGCCGAAGCCGCCGTGCCGGCCGAGTAAACGGAGGATCGACGGACGTGAGTGTACCTGAAGCGCGAACGGCTCGATCCAGTGAACGGACGTGTATCGTCACGCGGGTGGCGAAGCCCGTTGATGCGCTCGTGCGTTTCGCCGCCGCGCCCGACGGCACCGTCGTCCCCGATCTGCGCCACCGCCTGCCTGGTCGCGGTGTCTGGGTCACCGCTGAACGTGAGATGGTCGAGGCGGCGGTGAGGAAGCGCCTCTTGGCGCGCGCATTCGACGGCGGGGTCACGGTCGATCCGGATCTGCCCGCGCTCGTCGATCGACTCCTTTTCGCCGCGGCGGTGGCCGCGCTGTCCATGACGCGCAAGGCCGGCGCGGTGGTTGGGGGCTTCGCAAAGGTCGAGGCTGCCCTGGCGAGCGAACCGGTAGTTGCGCTGATCCATGCAGCCGAGGCCGCCGAAGACGGCGTTGGCAAGCTGGAAGGAGCCGCCAAACGCCATGGTTTTGGCGCTCTGGAAACCATTCGCTGCTTTGACGCAGAGCAATTGGGTTTGGCATTCGGCGGCGCAAATGTGATACATGCTGCCATGCTGGCCGGCCCGGCCGGGGCAAATCTTCTGGCACGGGTTGGAGCTCTCTCCCGCTATAGAAGCGGCCACGGCTCACTTCCCGGCAGCGGTGATCGCACTTTCGACGCCTCTACTGAACTGAACGCACTGTCCTTTTAGGGACTGTAGGAACGCCATAGGCACGCATGACTGACCAGACTGGGGACAAGACCCTCAATCCCCCCAAACGTACCCTCGGGCTGAAACGGGGCGCGGTTGAACGCGATACCGTGCGCCAGAGCTTTTCGCATGGCCGCACCAATATGGTGCAGGTCGAGCGCAAGAAGCGCCGCGTCTCGCTCCCGGGCGAAAAGCCGGAGGCCGCGCCGGCGCCGCAACGCCCTCAGGCCGAGGCGCCTGTTCAGCCGCCGCGTCCGGTGAAAGCTCCGGCGGCCGAGCCGAAGCCCGCCCCGAGCAGTCGCTCCGGACTGGTTCTGCGTCAGCTTTCCACGGATGAGATCGACGCCCGCGCCCGTGCTCTGGCCGACGCCAAGGTGCATGAGGCGGAGGAGCGCCGCGTCGCGGCCGATGCCGCAGCCCGCCGCGCCGCCGAGGCTGAGCGTACCGCCCGGGAGCGCGCCGAAGCTGAGCGACGCAAGGCCGATGAAGACGCCCGCCATCAGGCGGAGGTCACCGTTCGTCAGCGCGCCGAGGAAGCTGCGCGCCGCCGCTTTGGCGAGGAGCAGAAGGCTGCGCCCGCATCCACGGCCGCACCCGCGGCTGAGCCGTCGGCGGCACGCCCTGCTGTCGCGCGCCATCGCAATGCCGAGGAAGAGGAAGATGAGCGGCCGACCGCACTGCGCGGCCGCGTCAAGACCAAGGCGACGCCCGAGGTCAAGCCGGTCAAGCGCACCACGGAAGATCGCCGTCGCGGCAAGCTGACGCTCGTCAATGCCCTCGACGAAGACGAGCGCACGCGCTCGCTCGCCGCCATTCGTCGCCGCCGTGAGCGCGAGCGCCAGCGTTCACATGAGGGCCCGCGCGAAAAGGTCATGCGCGAGGTCGTCATTCCCGAGCGCATCACCGTCGCCGAGCTGGCCAACCGCATGTCCGAGCGCGCGGTCGACGTGATCAAGCATTTGATGAAGCAGGGCCAGATGGTCCAGACTTCGGATTATCTCGAGCCCGATACCGCCCAGATCATCGCCGAGGACATGGGCCACACGGTTCGCCGCGTCGCCGAATCGGATGTCGAGGAGGGCCTGTTCCAGCTCGCCGATTCCGACGCCGCCGCCGATCTCGAATCGCGTCCGCCGGTCGTCACCGTCATGGGTCACGTCGACCACGGCAAGACCTCGCTGCTCGACGCCATCCGCAAGACCAACGTGGTCTCCGGCGAGGCCGGCGGCATCACGCAGCACATCGGCGCCTATCAGGTCGAGGTCAACGGATCGAAGATCACCTTCATCGACACTCCTGGTCACGCCGCGTTCACCGCGATGCGCGCCCGCGGCGCCTCGGTGACCGACATCGTCATCCTGGTCGTGGCTGCCGACGATGGCGTCATGC
>CAYOUO010000197.1:0-2619 GCA_964407155.1 uncultured Hyphomicrobiales bacterium
CTGGAAGCCGGCGCCAACGACTATGTCGTCAAGCCATTCCGGTTCGCGGTGCTTCTGGCGCGCATCCGCGCGCAGCTCCGCCAGCACGAACAGAGCGAGGACGCGGTGTTCGCCATCGGGCGCTACACGTTCCGCCCGAGCGCCAAGATGCTGATCGACGACAAGGGCACCAAGATCAGGCTGACGGAGAAAGAGACGGCGATCCTCAAATATCTCTACCGCGCGGGCGAGAAGGTGATCACGCGCGACGTCCTGCTGCACGAAGTGTGGGGCTACAATTCCGGCGTCACCACGCACACGCTCGAGACGCACATCTACCGGCTCAGGCAGAAGATCGAGCACGACCCGTCCAAGGCCGAGCTGCTGGTGACCGAGGCCGGCGGCTACAAGCTGGTTCCCTAGACAGTGGACGGCAGGCGCGCGGCCGAAGCAGAAACCCGATGAGCCTCGACGCCGACATTCTTCTCCTGAAGCGCGTGCCGCTGTTCGCGGAGCTGCCGAGCGAGCAGCTCCGGCTGATCGCGTTCAGCGCGGTCCGACTCGATCTCGTTCCGGGGCAGGTGCTGTTCCGGGCGGGGGCGAAGGCCGACGGCGGCTACGTCGTCTCGACCGGCAAGATCGAGCTCACCAGCGAAGCCGGCGACAAGAAGGACGCGATCGTCTGCGAGCCGGGGGCGCTGATCGGCGAGGTCGCGTTGTTCATCGAAACGCGGCGGCCGGCGACGGCGACCGCCACGACCGCCAGCCAGGTGATCGAGATCGACCGCAAGCTCATCCTCAGGATGCTCGGCGAGTTTCCGTATCTGGCGGTGCGCATGCGCGCGATCCTCGCGGACCGGCTGAGCGCGACGGTCTTCGAGCTCGGCAAGGTGCGGCAGGCGCTGGCCAGGATCGAGCGGCTGCCGCGGCGCAGCTAGTCGCTCCGCCCCTCACGGGAATTTGAAAATGAAAAACGCCCAGCCCCGGGGGAGGCTGGGCGTTTTCCCGCGCGAAACGCGCGAGCGCCATGCGAATACGCGGCGCTAACGGACTGCCTTCGGCGAGACGGGGGGCGCTACCGAATTGAGGCAGCCCGCAACACGACAAGTGGTGAATGCCGTCGCGATTTCAAGAGCGGGCAGGGTCAGCGCAACGTCGCGGCGACCGGTGACAGCGCATCGCAATCGATTCCGTTTTGGCCAGAACGGCGGTCGCGTCAGGGGCGCTGCTGGCTGTTCACGCCGAAGGCGTCGATGCGGTAGAGGCCGGGGTCGGTCTGCGGCTTGTTCAGCGCGGTGTCGAAAATGGCGACCGAGGTGGTCAGCCCCTGCGCATCGGTCACCTGCCACTGGCGGAGCTCATAGGTCTTGCGGTCGAAGATGAGGGTCAGCGTGCCCTGCACGAAGGCGCCCTTCTCGACGATAGTGACGGTGATGAGATCCTTGGCGATGCCGACATCCTTGACCATCCTCGCTGAGCTCAGGTCGATGTTGCTGGTGAGCAGCCAGCGGAGCGGCGTCTTGGACAGCGGGTAGAGGTCCTGGGTGCCGGCCTTGCCGTCCTTGACCGCCACGCTCGACCCGTCGGAGATCACGTCCATGCGCGCCGGCGGGCTGTAATGGAAGCGGATGCGGCCCGGCTTCGACAGGAAGAAGACGCCCTCGGACTGGCTGCCATCGGGCGCGATCTGCACGAAGCGGCCCTCCATCAGCGAAAACGAGTTGAAGTAGGCCTCGACGTGGGCGAGCGCCGTCTGCTGCTCGGCGTTGAAGGGAGAATTCGGATCGTAGGGGACGTTGACCTGCGGCGCCGCCAGCGCATTGGCGGCCTCGGTGGCACCGTTGTCGGCCGCGGCGGCGGCCGCCGTGCGCGGGCGGAGATGCGGCAGCGGCATGGCGACCGGAGCGGTATCGGCCGGGGCCGGCTGCGCGTCGGCGACGGCGGGAAGCAGGGCGAGAACCGCCGCCAGCAGCATGGCGCGAAGGCCGTCCCGTTCACGGGCAGATAAAGACATCGCGGTCACGCCGTTCACGCGCCTTTCGGGCGGTTCAGTTCGAGGACTGTCGCACACCGCCGCTTAGGGAGGCGATGTGGCCGTTTGGCGGCAGCGATATCCCTTAACGCAGCTCGCCTTCCTCGGGCACCAGAATCTCGCGCTTGCCCGCATGATTGGCGGCGCCGACAACGCCTTCCTGCTCCATTTTTTCGATGATCGAGGCGGCGCGATTGTAGCCGATGCCGAGGCGGCGCTGGATGTAGCTGGTGGAGGCCTTGCGGTCGCGGAGCACGATGGCGACGGCCTTGTCGTAGAGGTCGTTGGATTCGCCCTCCTCGCCATCGAGCAGCGGAGCGTCGCCGCCCTCGCTCTCGGCATCGAGATCGACGGTGACGGCGGTGAGGTATTCCGGCGCGCCCTGCGACTTGAGATGCGCGACGACCTCCTCGACCTCCTTGTCGGAGACGAAGGGGCCGTGCAGGCGCGTCACCCGGCCGCCGCCGGCCATGTAGAGCATGTCGCCCTGGCCCAGCAGCTGATCGGCGCCGTTGGAATCGAGAATCGTCCGCGAGTCGATCTTCGACGAGACGCGGAACGAGATGCGCGACGGCAGGTTGGCCTTGATCAGGCCGGTGATGACGTCG
>CAYOUO010000198.1:0-4592 GCA_964407155.1 uncultured Hyphomicrobiales bacterium
GAAGATCGTAGCGGCCCGAGGGATCGGGATCGTAACCGCAGTTCATCATGACGCCGCCAAGCGCCAGATGAACGAGGTCGGATCCCTTGAAGCCGGCCCATGGACCGCTGTCGCCGAACGGCGTCATGCGCGCGACGATCAGACCCGGATAGCGCTCTCTGAGGGCTTCGCGATCGAGCCCCAATCTCGCATTCAATATGCCGGCGCTCGAATCGAGCAGCACGTCGGCGCTGCCGAGGAGCATGAGCGCGGCGTCGCGTCCATCCGGCGATGCCAGATCGAGCGCAGCGGAGCGCTTGCCGCGATTGTAGTTCCAGAAGAACAGCGACTTCTCCGGATCCGGCTCGTCGCCGAAGAACGGCGCGATCGTACGCGTCGAGTTGATGCCATCGCTTTCGATCTTGACGACGTCGGCGCCGAGCCCTGCCAGCAGCATCCCGCAATATTCGGCGGTCTCGTCGGCGAATTCTATGACCCGAACACCATTCAGCATTCCGGGCTTCGGGTCGGGAGCGCGCGCTGCCGGGGACTCTCCAACGGCACGCCGCGTCTCTCCCATAACTCTTTCCTTCGACCGCACAGGCATTACCGTGCTGAGGTGAACATGGCGACGCGGACCCGGCTGATGTTCCCAGCGACATGCCGCACCGGAGGATCGCCACCCTGCCCTTCGTTCGCGCTCGTCTCAAAATGTGAATATTTTTCGGTTTACAACGATCGGCTGTGGCTGAAGCTGGTGTCAAGCGGCATCGCTTGCGATCGCGGATACGGATCCCGACGCTCCTCCCCGGCCGGCTATTCGCTCGCGTCGGCAGCGCGTGCAAGTGAGCCTCCTGCTCGTCGACCGTGCGGGCCTGCGGCACCGAGAGTGACGAGAGGAAGGTTTCGTGGTTGAGCCAGCGCAGTTGCGGAATGCGGCGTCGGTCGTCGGCGTAGGCACGTCGGCCTACGGCAGCTTCCCGGACATGGACGAGTACGGCCTCGGCGCGCAAGCCTTCCGCGCGGCCTTGCAGGACTGCGGCCTGGACAAGAACAAGGTCGACGGACTGCTCGTCTGCCGCGTCCCCAGCTATTTCCGCATGGGCGAGGTGCTGGGCCTCGACCCGCACTGGACGATGACCCTGCCGCCACATGGCCGCATGGCCGGCATCGGCATCGTCGAAGCTGTTCTGGCGCTGGCGACCGGCCAGGCGAAATACGTGGCGCTGATTTACGCCAATATCGGGCGGTCGCGCCGCATTTCCTACGGCGGCGGTGAAGGCGGCGCGGTCTGGGATCCGTGGGGCTTCACCTCGCCTGGCGCCGCGCATGCGATGATGTTTCGCCGGCACATGGCGTTCTACGGCAGCACGACACGGCAACTCGCCGAGGTGTCGGTCGCCTTCCGCCACCACGCCTCGCTCAACCCCGACGCAGTGATGCGCCAGCCGATCACGATCGAGGACCACGAGGCGTCGCGGTTCATCGTCGATCCGCTGCGGCTTCTCGATTATTGCCTCATCACGGATGGCGCAGTGTGCCTGATCCTCACGACCAGCGACCGGGCTGGCGATCTGCGGAAACCGCCGGTGCGCATTTCGGGCTTCGGCGCGCAGGACGCCTTCCGGCAATCGTCGATCGCCAACTTCGACATCGACTTCTGGCACGGCGAGATCGAATCGGTCGGCAGGCAGGCATTCGCCATGGCGGAGGTCGAGCGCAGCGATGTCGACGCGCTGATGTGCTACGACAATTTCACGCCAACCGTCCTGTTCAGCCTCGAGGGCCTCGGCTATTGCCCGCGCGGCGAAGGTGGACGCTTCGTCGAGGGCGGCACGCTCAAGCTAGGCTGCGCGTTACCGACCAACACCGATGGCGGCCATCTCTCCAATTCTTACATGCAGGGCTGGGCGCTGAACGTCGAAGCCGTGCGCCAGTTGCGCGGCGAGTGCGGCCCGCGCCAGGTGCCGGACTGCGAGGTCGTCCAGTACGTGCAGGCGACCCCGTGCACGCGTTCCATCATCTACACGCGCTCCTGACCGCGATGCCGCCATGACCTACAACAAACCCCTGCCGCAGATTACGCCGCTCGATCGCCCCTTCTGGGAGCACGCGCAACGATCGCAGCTCGTCGTGCAGCATTGCGACGCGTGCGGGGACCTGCACGTTCCGGCCTCGCCCGTCTGCCCGAACTGCCTGAGTTCAGAGCAAGACTGGAAACTGATGAGCGGACGGGGAACGCTGGAGTCCTGGGTCGATTTCCATCGCGCCTACTGGGACGGGTTCAAGGATGACCTGCCCTATCGCGTCTGTCTTGTCAGGCTGGACGAGGGTCCGCTGATGGTCAGCAATCTCGTCGGCGGCGGCGAAGCGTGCGCGATCGGTGCGCATGTCCATGTTGTCTTCGATCGGGTCACCGATGAAGTCACGCTGCCGAAGTTCGCCCTCGGCGAGTAAGGCGGCCGCTGGCTGGCTTGCCGCGACGAACGATCAGGAAAACGCGGATATCGGGTGCGGCTGATAGGGCGCCGTCAGTGTCTTAAGTTCCTCGTCGGAGAGCTTTACCGACAACGCCTTCACCGTGTCGTCGAGCTGGCTCGTCTTGGTCGCGCCGACGATCGGGGCAGTGATGCCCGGCTGCTGCAGCACCCAGCCCAGCGCCACCTGCGCGTTCGTGTCGCCGCGCTCCTTGGCAACCTTGGTCACCGCATCGAGGATCGCGTAGTCGTCGGGGCGATAGTCGTCGTTGTTGTAGTAGATGTGCCTGCCGTAGGCGTCGGTGCGCGAGCGCAGCGTCTCGCCCTCCGACTTGCCACGGCGATTGCCGGCGAGGAAGCCACGCGCAAACGGGCTCCACGGCATTGTGGCGATGCCCTCATGCCGGCAAAGGGGCAGCATCTCGCGCTCTTCCTCACGGTAGATGAGATTGTAGTGGCTTTCCATCGCCACGAATCGCGTCATTCCCATCTTGTCGGCCAGGCCGAGGTAACGCGCGAACTGCCAAGCGTACATGGACGAGGCCCCGATGTAGCGTGCCTTACCGGCGCGCACGATGTCGTGCATGGTCTCGATGACCTCTTCCATGGGCACGTTGGGATCGTGCCGATGGATCATGTAGATGTCGACGTAGTCGGTGCCGAGGCGCCGCAGGCTCTGGTCGATCTGGTGCATGACGTGCTTGCGGGACAGGCCGCGCTCATTGGGCGTCTCCCCCATCTTGCCGAACACCTTGGTGCAGATGATTGCCTGCTCGCGGGGCAGCCCGAAGTCGCGGAGCGCGCGACCGAGGATCTCCTCGCTCAGGCCCCAGGAATAGACGTTCGAGGTGTCGAAGAACGTGATGCCGAGATCGATTGCGTGCTTGATGATCGGACGACCTTCCTCCTCGCTGAGCAGCCAAGGGTAGTAGTTCTTGTCGCCGTAGGTCATCATGCCCAGGCAGAGGCGCGAAACCATGAGGCCGGTGCGGCCGAAAGAAACGTGTTCCATGGTTTTCTCTTCCTTGCACAGACCATGCCGCCGCGCTCAGCCTCAGTCGCGCTGCAAAGCTCCGGTTTCGGCATTGAAACGCCGACCCGGCGCCGGGGGTTTTGCAGCGGCGCCGGGTCGGCCTTTTGGGAGGCGGACTCGTATGCAGGAATGGTAGGCGGTTGCCGCATTGAGTCAATCAGTTTCCGAAAAATATTCGGATTGAATCTCTGGGCCTGACCTGATCGCAGTCTTGACAGGAACCGTCTCGGGCCGGCCGCCATGGACCTCAAGCGCTCGCCGGCGGCAGCGTCTATTAACCAGCATGCTGCGGGAGCAAGGATTCCGGACCCGAATCCGGGAAAATCCCGGCCACTTCCCGCGGAAAATCTGGACGGCGCAGGCCCCGCCACGCTATGAGGGATTGTCTCATTCCCCCGGCAAAGACTGAAACCGACATGGCGAACCCTCAGAAAGATTGGAGGATTTTGATCAAGGACGCGGTCGCGCGCGCCCATGAGGAGAAGCGCCTGCACAAACAGGATCGCAGCCGGCAGCGACGGGCGGAAATCCTCGTGGCAGCGCTGCGCATCTTCGCCAAGGAAGGCATCGCCCGGGCGCGCATCAACGACATTGCCGCGGAAGCCGGCGTTCCTTCCGCTTCAATCTACGATTACTTCGATACCAAGGAAGAACTGGCCTACGCGGTCCCGATTCACCAGCAAACCGACTTTTTCGCGGAATTCGAGCAGCGCTCCAGGTCGCTGGTCACCTCGCGCGAATGCCTGACCGAATTTCTGGTCATGACCGTGGATTTTGCCCGCCGCAATCCGGAGTGGGCCCGCGTGCTCTATCTCGAGGTCTGGCCGAGCGTGCTCATCAAGGAAGCCCGTGTTCGTCACGTTCTCGACGACTACGGCCGCATCGTCGTCAGGCTTCTGATCGAGGGCGGGGAACGCGGCGAATGGCCGGTTCAGCCGGACCCATATCAGACCGCGACGATCCTTATCGGCTCGCTTAACCAGCTCATCATAACCTGGCTGCTCTACCGCAACCCGCGGCAGTTGATGCGCTCGGCCAAGCTGCTGATCGCGCGGCTGATGCGTGTCCTCGACATCACCGATGCTCCCGCCGAGAAGGCAAGC
>CAYOUO010000199.1:0-5278 GCA_964407155.1 uncultured Hyphomicrobiales bacterium
GACGCCATCGTCACCTACGCACGCAACGCTCACTCCGGCCGCCTCGACCCGGCGGACGTCAGCCCGAACTTCAGCTACAAGCCGCATCTGCTCGATCCGCATGATGTTCTCGAGGCCATGCGGCAGGCGACCGACGTCGACGCGGCGATGACCGGGTTCAGTCCGCACCGGCCGGAGTTCCTGGCTCTCCGGGCCAAGCTCGCCGAAATTCGCGACCAGCCGCAAATCACGCAGGTCATCGTTCCGGACGGCCCGACCCTGAAAGCGGGCGCGAGCGATCCGCGCGTTGCCGTCCTTCGCGACCGGCTGAAAATCACCGATACGGCGTCGGACCCCGATCTCTATGACGACGCGGTGGTGACGGCGGTGAAGGCCTGGCAGTCTTCGGCCGGGCTGAAGGCCGACGGCATGCTGGGCCGGGCCTCGCTGGCGGTGTTGAACAAGGTGCCGCCGAATCCGATCAACACCATCCTGGTCAACATGGAGCGCTGGCGCTGGATGGCCGACGATCTCGGCCGCTTCTATGTCCGCGTCAACATTCCGAACTTCAATCTCGACATCTACCGCGACGGCAAGGTGGTCTACACCACGCGCATCGTCGTCGGGCAGACCGACAAGCAGACGCCCGTCTTCTCCGACGAAATCCGCATCGTCGACGTGAACCCGACGTGGAACGTGCCGGCCTCGATCGCGGTCAAGGAAATGCTGCCGAAACTGATGTCGAACCCGGCGTCGATGTCGCAGTACCAGATCTTCGTCAACTACAACGGCCGTTTCGAAGCGGTCGATCCGACGCAGGTGGACTGGTCGACCGTGGACATGCGCCGCGTCCAGATCAAGCAGCCGCCGGGCGACGACAACGCGCTCGGCTCGATCAAGTTTCTCTTCCCCAATCCGTATGCCGTCTATCTCCACGACACCAATTCGAAGAGCTTCTTCCAGCGCGATTATCGCGCGCTCAGTCACGGCTGCATGCGCGTCCAGAACCCGTGGGATTTCGCCTCCGTCCTGCTCGCGGGCGAGCCCAATGTGACGGTGCCCGAGTTGAAGGCGATGGTCGGCGGACCCGAGCGCCAGATCGGCCTCGCCCACCAGGTCCCGGTTCACATCACCTATTTCACGGCGTGGGTGGACAACGCCGGCAATCTGCAACTCAGGGACGATCTCTACGGGCACGACCAGCACATGGAACAGATGCTCGGTCTTTCATGAGACGCAGTTAATCGCGAAAAGTGCCAGACCCCGATTGGTTCCGGAGCCAAAAACCCCAGCGTTTTCTAGGGTTTCCGGGGTGGGGCTTTTCGAATCAGCCTTCTATTTGCCATTATCCCCATCTATCGCTGTTGACGCTGCGCTTGCGCTTTTTGGCGTGCGCGGTTGAATGCGTGGTAAACGGGCGTTAACCACGCACTCAGACAATGGCATTAGAGACGGGTTCAAGAGGGCGCGGTCCCGAGTACCGGGGTCGAGCGTAAAAGGGACGACGGGCACCATTGTCTGTATGGGGGCTTCCAATCCAGTGGCGTGCCAAGCGGTCTGAGCGCCGTCCGCGCCGCCGTGGGCTGGCCTGGCTCGCAGCGCTGACCAGCGCCTGGGCGATCTCCTCTTTCGTCGCCGCACCCACTGACGCGCTGCCCGAAGTCCTTTCGCTCAAGCTCTACAACATTCACACGCAGGCGCAGGGCACCTTCGTCTTCAAGCGCAACGGCGTGTACGACCAGCAAGGCCTGGCGCAGTTGAACGAGTTCCTGCGCGACTGGCGGCGGGACCAGCCGACGCACATGGATCCGCATCTCTTCGACCTGCTCTATCAGGTCTACAAGGAGTCCGGCTCCAGCGACTACATTCACGTGGTTTGCGGTTTTCGCACGCCCGACACCAACGCGATGCTGCGCCGGCGCTCGAAGCTGGTTGCCCAGAACAGCCTGCACATGCAGGGCCGCGCAATGGACTTCTTCATCCCCGACGTGCCGCTGGCGAAGCTGCGCGTCATCGGCATGCGGCTCCAGTCCGGCGGCGTCGGCTTCTATCCGACATCCGGCTCGCCCTTCGTTCACATGGACACGGGCAACGTCCGTCACTGGCCGCGCATGACGCGGCAGGAGCTGATCGCCGCGTTCCCGGACGGCAGGACGCTCGATATCCCGACTGATGGCAAACCGCTGCCTGGTTATGCCGAGGCGCTCGCCGACTACCAGACGCGCGCGGCCAAGGGCGGTGCGCTTGCCGACTACGCGGTGGCTTCCAATGCCAAGCCGGTGGTGTTCACGCGGGCCGAAGTCGCGGCGGCGGATGCAAGGGCCGATCGCACCGGTGGCGACGACGGGCCGATGCAGCTCGCCGACAACGAAGACGACGACGACAACAGCGCCGACGCTTCCGCTCCCGCGAAGCCCAATCCTCCGCCGAGCATTCCGCGCGCCGTGGCAGTCGCTTCGGTTGCACCGGCGCCGGCGGCACCCATGCCGCATCTCGCGCCGCGCAACGCTCCGCCGGTCATAGCGACGCTCCCGCAACCCGCGCCGGCACCGCGGCCGGTTGAGGTGGCCGCCGCAGCAGCACCCGCGCCGCTGCCCATTCCGACGGCGGACAATGCCGGGGCGGCCGCGCCACTCGTCCTTGCCTCCGCCGCGACCCTGCCGCTTCCGCGGGCCGGCAACAGCAACAGGGTCGACTTCACGTCGCAGGACTGGTCGGCGCCCGCCGTTCCGGCTGAGCTTGCCCGGGCGATGGCGTCGCGCGATCAAGTTCGCCGCGGAGCTTCGCTGCCGATCACACCGACCTCGGTGGTTGCGACCATCGACGTGAACCGCCCGCTGCGCGCCGAGGCGATTACGACCGCGGTCCTGCGGACCAGCACCAGCCCGGCGCCGCTGAGTCCCGGCGTGCTGGCCTACGCCGACCCCGGCCTCACCACCGCTTCCATCGCCGCTCCGCTACCCATCAGCATCCATCGCGCATCGATGACCAGCGCCGGCGTGCCGCTGCCGCAACTGCGTCCCGCCGCGATGACGACTGCGGCGGCTGCGCCGGTCCATACGCTGCGCGTGGTGCGCCCGCACATGGAAGCGCCGCCGCTGACCATGACCTCGCTCGACACTCAGGGCCTGCGGCTCTGGATGAGCCCGCAATCGACGCGCCAGAAGACGTACGCGCTGCTGACCATGCCTGATTTCGCGCAGCAGCCCGGCCTGCTCACGCCGCCGACCGTGACCTTCGGCGCCGGGTTCGGCGCCGCCGCCTACACCGATCTCCGCACCGACCGCTTCTCGGGCCCGCTGGTCGAGCAGCCTGCGATGATCGACGTCAGCGGCGCGGCCGAAGTCGCCTCGATCCAGTAAGCCTGAGACGCGCTTACTCCGCCGCCTGCGCGGTGATCATTCCCAAAGCGTTGAGATAGAGATCGAGCAGCGCCTCCTGCTCGGCGCGCTCCGACGAATCCTGTTTGCGGAGGCGCACCACCGTGCGCAGGATCTTCGTATCGAAGCCGTTGCCCTTGGCCTCGGCGTAGACTTCCTTGATGTCCTCCGCGAGCGCCGCCTTCTCCTCCTCGAGTCGCTCGATGCGCTCGACGATGCTGCGCAACTGGTCGACGGCAAAGCTGGCGGCGGATGAATTGGCGGCGGCCATTGGAACCCTTTCGAATTTTACGCGAAGGCGAACTGTTAAGCCGTTTGTTCGCCGACTATCCACAGAGGGTCAAGCGTGTCTGGCGCGCCATCCACCACTTCCCTAGAATCCACCGCCGGGGCTCAAAAAATCTCGTGCCGCGCCATTGACGCGCCGGGGGGAAAGCGGTGGCGCATGCCGACCTATCTCGTCACCTTCAAGCTCGCGCCGAACGCCACGGCGGCGGAGCGGCATGACAGTCTCATCGACCAGCTCGACGGCGACGAATGGTGGGCCGAAACCGGCTCGACGATCGTGGTCAACGACGAGGCGTCGCTCGACGAATTCTGCGACCGCGTCTTCAACAACTCCAAGCTCGACGCCTTGACCGACATGGCGGTGATCTTCGACCTCGAGACACGCGATGCGCGGGCCCGCGGCAGCTTCGTAGATTATGGGCTGTTCCACATCGTGCCGTGGATGGAGAAAGTCTAGGCGCTGGAATATCCACCACGACCGGCGCCGTGCATGGTCACGCGTCGGCGCGGGACCCCCAGTAGCGCACTTCGTGGAGCGCCGGATCGCGGTTCAGCCCTGCGATGATGCCGGTCAGCCGGTCGCACCAGGCAGCGACGCCCGCTTCGTCCGCGATCAGGTCCTGGCGCACCTCAAGCAAAGCGTGGGCAAGCCCGGCGATGGTCGCGTGCCGGTACATGGTGTCGTTCCTGAGCGCGCCCGCGTAGGGTTCGTTGTCGCCGACGACCAGCGCCGGGTCGGCCCGCAGTTCGGCGATGAGCGGCACGGCGAAGCGCGGGTCTTTGTCCCAGAGCACGCCGGCATGCCACCGGCGCGCCACGCCGCGCCACACGGGTGTGAAGCTGTGCATGGAGAAGATCGCCGGGACAACGCCGGAGGCGCGCGCCCTTGCGATCGCATCGGCGATTGCTGCGTGATACGGCGCGTAGAAGCGCGCAATGCGGGCGGCGCGCTCGGCCGCACCGATCGCCGCATTGCCGGGAATGACCGCGCCGTCTGACAGCCGCATGATGAGGGTGGGGTCGTCATCGCCGCGGTTGGGATCGATGAGCAGCCGGGAGAAATGCGACAGCACCGCCGGTGCGCCGAGCCTTGCCGCAAGGCCGCGCGTGACCGCGGCGGCGCCGGGATCGTAGGCGATGTGGCGGGTGAACTCCTGAGCCGGCAGGCCAAGGCTGCCGTAGGCCGGCGGCAGCGCATTACTCGCATGGTCGCAAACGAGGATGAGCCCCGCGCCGAAGTCGCCGTCGACCGTCTCAAAGGCGGGAAAAGCGTCCGCCGATGCGGGCGTCGGGAACGGGCTGGAGATGGCTGTCATCCGTCCACATTAAAGAGCGCTGCCCGGCATGACCATCGGCCGCACCAGCCAAGCATGGAAGCCATGTTCTCGCCGTCTTCCAGCGGACAGAATTGCCGGTGCGTGCCGGACGGCGGCGGGGTGCGTTGACGCCCACCACCTCGCCGCGCATAAGGGGGCTCCGCCATTCGGCGACGCACCCGCCAGGATAACCGAGCATCTCAACCGCTGTGCCGAAGCGCCCGCTCACCATTCTGAACTGGCACCGTCAGGTACTGGTCGCTACCGCGATTGCCGGCGTCGTCATTCTGGCCGGCGTGGCGTTTTATTTCGTCC
>CAYOUO010000200.1:0-2715 GCA_964407155.1 uncultured Hyphomicrobiales bacterium
CTTGATCTGCGGCATGATCTCGTTGGCGAGCGGATGGCTCTCGGCGAGGTCGCCGCGTTCGATCTCGGAGAGCACGCCGATGGCGCGGATAAGGTGCTCGTCGACCGTGTAGTGGTGATACATGTTGAACTGCATCATCGCGACGATCTTGCCGAACTCGGTAACGAAGCGGCCGAGGACGCCGGCCTCGTTCATGCGCCGCAGGGTCAGCTCGGGATTGCGCCGCGAGGACAGGATCTCGATGAACAGCCGATTGGCCTCGGCGTTTTCGCGAAGCCCGGCGTCGATGAGCTTCAGCGAGCGCGCGATCTGATGCATCGCCTCCGGGTGGAAGGCGAGATCATAGCGATCGGCGACGTGGAAGATGCGGATGAGATTAACGCGGTCGCGCGCGAACACCTCGGTATCAGCGGTGTTGATGCGCCCGTTGTCGATGACGAAATCACCGACCAGCTTGCGCGGCCGGCGCGGCGAAATGCGGAAGAAGCGATTGAGGCGAGGTGCGGGCTTGGCATGACGCTCCTCAAGCGCAGCGCACAGGATGTTGGTCAGGTCGCCGACATCCTTGGCGATGAGGAAGTAGTGCTTCATGAAGCGCTCGACCTCGCGCAGGCCGGGGTGGGCGGTGTACCCAAGACGGTGCGCCATCTCACGCTGAACATCGAACGACAGGCGCTCTTCGGCACGACCGGTCATGAAATGAAGGTGGCAGCGCACGGCCCAGAGAAAATTCTCGGCTTTACGGAAGAGCGCGAGCTCCTCCCGCGAGAAGACGCCAATCTTGACCAGCTCGTCGCGAGAGGAAACCCGGTAGTAGTACTTCGCGATCCAGAACAGCGTGTGGAGATCGCGCAGGCCGCCCTTGCCGTCCTTGACGTTGGGCTCGACCAGGTAGCGCGACGTGCCCTGCTGGCGATGACGCTGGTCGCGCTCGGCGAGCTTCGCCGCGATGAATTCGGGACCGGTGCCCTTGACCACCTCGGCATCGAAACGGCGAATGAGTTCGCCGGTGAGATCGCGATCACCGACGATATGGCGGGCTTCGAGGATCGCGGTGCGGATGGTCATGTCGGAGCGCGAAAGCGAAAGCGATTCCGACACGGTGCGGGTTGCGTGGCCAACTTTCAGGCCAAGATCCCACAGGAAATAAAGCATGAACTCGACGGCCTTCTCGCCCTCCGCAGTCTGGCGGCCGGGGCGCAGGAAAAGCAGGTCGACATCGGAACCGGGCGCAAGCGTCCCGCGGCCGTAGCCGCCAACGGCGACGACAGCCATGCGCTCGACGCCGCCACCATAGAAATTGTCGAGCGCGAGGTCGTAGATGGCGCGGATGATCGCGTCCTGGAGATCGGAAAGGCGGCGCGCGCAGACGGTGCCCTTGCCATCCGCGATCAGCTGCTCCTCGGCGGCCGCGCGCCCCTCGGTCAGCACCTGCTTGACGCGGGTGACGACTGCGGCGCGCTCATTGCCGCTAAGCTCGCCCGTGCGTCCGGCGAGCGCCACCAGTTCGGCGCGCAGGGTAGTGGCGTCGAAATCGTGGGGCGCGGGCGTGGCTTTGTTCATAAAGGTCAGGCGCTGTCGTTCATCGGACGCGGACCGTAACGGTTTCGCGGTTCAGCGAATAGATAGCGAGAATTGTTACTTTTCCATGCGCTTACGCGCGTCCTTGAGCCGATAGAGAACCTCCAGGGCTTCCCGCGGGGCGAGTTCATCGGGGGCCGTGGCGTCGAGGATGGCAAGGACCGGATCGACTTCCGGCACGGCAGGACGGCGATGCTCGGCGGCAAAAAGGGGCAGATCGTCGATGAGGGCGTGGACGGTGGCCTTGCGGTCAGTTTCCTCGAGCTGGCTGAGAACAGCACGGGCGCGCTCAACCACCGACGCGGGCAGACCGGCCAGCCGCGCCACCTGGATGCCATAGGAGCGATCGGCGACGCCGGGGACGATCTCGTGCAGGAAGATGACGTCGCCCTTCCATTCCTTGACGCGAACCGTGACGTTTACCAGCCGGGGCAGACGCGCGGAGAGCGCGGTGAGTTCCTGATAGTGCGTGGCGAACAAGGCGCGGCTGCGATTGACGGCGTGCAGGTACTCGATAGTGGCCCAGGCGATGGAAAGACCATCGAAGGTGGCGGTGCCGCGGCCGATCTCATCGAGAATGACCAGGGCGCGCGGGCCGGCCTGATTGAGGATGGCGGCGGTCTCGAGCATTTCGACCCTGAAGGTGGAGCGCCCGCGAGCGAGATCATCGGCGGCACCGACGCGGCTGAACAGACGATCGACCACGCCAATGCGGGCCGATTTGGCCGGCACGTACGAGCCAATCTGGGCAAGGATCGCGATCAGCGCGTTCTGGCGCAGGAATGTCGACTTACCGGCCATGTTGGGACCGGTGACCAGCCAGATGCGGCCGCCTTCGGTGCTCTCGCTCCCACCGGGACCGAGATTGGCGTCATTGGCGATGAAGGCGGACCTGCCGTCGCGACGGAGCGCCTGCTCGACAACGGGATGACGACCGCCGACGATTTGAAAGGCAAAGGAGGAATCGACCTCCGGACGCGCATATCCCTCCGTCTCGGCAAGCACGGCAAGGGCGGCGGCGACGTCGATGGCGGCCAGGGCATCGGCGACTACGCGGATGGCAGGAGCCGCAGCAGCGACCTCGGCGGCGAGTGCGGCAAAAATTTCGAGTTCGATCGCCAGCGCGCGCTCCCC
>CAYOUO010000201.1:0-7654 GCA_964407155.1 uncultured Hyphomicrobiales bacterium
CGTGGTCGCACCAGAGCCGGAAGCGGCAGGTGGCGAAGCGGGCCCGGATCAGGACGTGATCGAGCGCGCGATCGAGCAGGCCCTGGACAGCGTAAGGGCCGAACTCGAGGCGAGCGCGCCGCGCCTGGTCCAGCCGGCGCGGGCCCACAAGGTCGAGAACGGGGCGCAGGCCGCACCGGCGGCCCAGCGCGCCATCCCGCGCGCAAGGGTCTCGGCGGCCCGCAACGCCGAGGCATTCTCGCCGCGGCGCGCCCTCATGTCATCGGACGTGGGCGCGAGCGTCACGGCCTCCTTCGACGAACTGACCCGGGCGATGGTAAGCGGCAATGCCCGCAAGCTGGACGAGGTGGTCGAGGAAATCCTGCGGCCGATGCTCAAGACCTGGCTGGACAGCAACCTGCCGCAAATGGTCGAGCGGATGGTGCGCGAGGAAATCGAGCGCGTCGCGCGGGGCCGCCGCTGAGGCAGTCGGCGGCCAGCTTCGGTTGACAGGCCTGATTCCATCCGATTTACACCTGCGCCAGCGACAGGATCGGCGCAGCCAGCCTTATTTCCATGCTTGAGAAAACCTACGATGCGGCCGCGGTTGAGCCGCGCATCTATGCCGAGTGGGAGGACGCTGGCGCGTTCCGGGCCGGTGCCGGCGCCGAGGCGGGCGCCGAGCCCTATGCCATCGTCATTCCGCCGCCGAACGTCACGGGCTCGCTCCACCTCGGGCACGCGCTCGACAATACGATCCAGGACATCCTGATCCGCTACCAGCGCATGCGCGGTCGCGACGTGCTCTGGCAGCCGGGCACCGACCACGCCGGCATTGCCACCCAGATGGTGGTGGAGCGCCAGATGATGGAGCGGCAGGAGCCGGGCCGGCGCGAGATCGGCCGCGAGCGGTTCATCGATAAGTTCTGGGCGTGGAAGGCGCAGTCCGGCGGCGCGATCATCAGCCAGCTCAAGCGCCTCGGCTGCTCGGCCGACTGGAGCCGTGAGCGCTTCACCATGGACGAGGGCCTTTCGGCCGCGGTCATCAAGGTGTTCGTGACGCTCTATCGCGAAGGGCTGATCTACAAGGACAAGCGGCTGGTCAACTGGGATCCGAAACTCCAGACGGCGATCTCCGATCTCGAGGTGCAGCCGGTCGAGACCAGGGGCAAGCTCTGGCACTTCCGCTATCCCATCGAGGGCGCGACCTTCAACCCGGACGACCGCTCGACCTACATCGTCGTCGCGACCACGCGGCCCGAGACGATGCTGGGCGACACCGGCGTTGCCGTGCACCCGGACGACGAGCGGTATGCCGCCCTCGTCGGCAGGCACGCGATCCTGCCGCTGGTCGGCCGGCGCATCCGGATCGTGGCGGACCGCTATGCCGATCCCGAGACCGGCTCAGGCGCGGTGAAGATCACGCCCGCGCACGACTTCAACGACTTCGAGGTCGGCAAGCGCAACAACCTGCCGGCCATCAACATCCTGGACGACGAGGCGCGGATCGCCATCGCCGGCAATGCGGCGTTTCTCGACGGGCTCGACGGCGACGACGCTCGCCTGCGCGAAACGATCGCCGCGCTCGACGGTCAGGACCGCTTCGCGGCGCGCAAGCGCATGGTCGAGATGATGGAGGCGGGCGGCTACCTCGACCGGATCGAGGATCACGTCCACATGGTGCCGCACGGCGACCGCAGCGCGGTGCCGATCGAGCCGTATCTCACCGACCAGTGGTACGTCGATGCCGAGACGCTGGCGAGGCCGGCACTCGAAGCGGTGCGCGACGGGCGCACGCGCATCGTGCCAAAGACGTGGGAGAAGACGTATTTCGACTGGATGGAGAACATCCAGCCGTGGTGCATCTCGCGCCAGCTCTGGTGGGGCCACCAGATACCGGCGTGGTACGGTCCCGACGGCAGCGCCTTCGTGGCGACGACCGAGGCCGAGGCCGCCGCCGCCGCTGCCGACCACTACGGCCGCGCGCATCCGCTGAAGCGCGACGAGGATGTGCTCGACACATGGTTCTCGTCGGCGCTTTGGCCGTTCTCGACGCTCGGCTGGCCCGCGGAGACGCCGGCGCTCGCGCGTTACTATCCGACCTCGACGCTGGTCACCGGCTTCGACATCATCTTTTTCTGGGTCGCCCGCATGATGATGATGGGCGTCCACTTCATGAAGGAAGTGCCGTTCCGCGACGTCTACATCCACGCCCTTATCCGCGACGAGAAGGGCGCCAAGATGTCGAAGTCGAAGGGCAACGTCATCGATCCGCTCGGCCTGATCGACACCTACGGCGCCGATGCGCTGCGCTTCACGCTGTCGATCATGGCGGCGCAGGGACGCGACATCCGCCTCTCGGCGCAGCGCGTGGAGGGCTACCGCAACTTCACGACCAAGCTCTGGAACGCGGTGAAATTCGCGGAGCATTACGACTGCCGCGTCGTCGACGGCTTCGATCCGGCCGCGGCGCGTGCGACCCTCAATCGCTGGATCGCGACCGAGACGACGAACGCGCTCGGCGAGGTCGCCGCCGCGATCGAGGCGTACCGTTTCAACGATGCGGCCGCCGCCGCTTACCGGTTCGTGTGGAATCTCACCTGCGACTGGTATCTCGAACTCGCCAAGCCGGTGCTCGCCGGCGACGACGCCGGCGCACGCGACGAAACGCGGGCGACGGTCGCGTGGGTGCTCGACCGCATCGTGGCGATGCTGCATCCCTTCATGCCGTTCATCACCGAGGAGCTGTGGCAGAAGGCGCTGCGGAACGGGACCGCGCCACGGCCGCTGCTGATGCTGACCCGGTGGCCGGAGCCCGGTTTCGAGGATGCCGACGCTGCGGCTGAGATCAACTGGCTGATCGCGTTCATCACGGCGGTGCGCTCGGTGCGCGCCGAGATGAACGTGCCGGCCGCCGCGATGGTCCCGCTGTCGGTCTCCGGCGCGTCTCCAGTGACGGCGGACCGGCTCGAGCGCCACGACGCCCTCATTCGCCGTCTGGCGCGCGCTTCGGCGGTCGAGCGCGCACCCGAACCGCTGAAAGGCGCGGTGCAGATCGTGCAGGGCGAAGCGGTGGTTTCAATGCCGCTTGCCGGCATCGTCGATCTTGCGGCGGAACGCGCACGCCTTGCCCGCGAGGTCGAACTCGCGGCGAAGGAAATCGCCAGGATCGAGGCCAAGCTCGGCAACGCGCAGTTCCTGGCGAAGGCCAAGGAAGAAGTGGTGGAGGAGCAGCGCGAGAAGCTCGCCGAGGCAAATGCGCTCAGGGCGAAGAACGAAGCTGCGCTCGCCCGCCTGAACGCCTGATTCGCGCGTCGGCTTTTCGCCTTGTCCACAGCCCGGCCTTTCCTGTGCACAAGGAGATGAGAGCGGTTGGGCACCGCGCGGCTCTTCGCTAGTCTCTCCCTCGAAGCAAATGCGGCACATTCGCTTCGTGAAAATCGTCGGTCGGTTGTGTTCGGACCTGTTTGGCGCCGAGGTGAGTCATGTTGCGTCGAGTCACCGCTCTCTCGAGGCTGGGAGCGAGTCAAATCACCCCTCCACCCCGTTCGGCAGCGGAGTTCGGTCTGCTGCGGCGCGGAGAGGGCAGATCCTTCACGGAGTTCAATCGCAGACGCCCGGGGCGCAGCAGTGCCGCCGCGGACGTCGTCGCGGCGGTGTGGAACATCGATTTTCCGCCAGAACCGCAACCCGAGCCCGGGCGGCTGGTACCTATCCTGTTCTGATTGAAGTTATTGCATCCTGATTGTCTGACCCCGGTGAAGCACCGCGAGGCCCCTCGCGGTGCTTCTTCCTTCTGAAGCGGCGCGCGTTCGCCATTTGGCCGCGGCGGAAACCGCTGGTTTATCAAGGAGCTCGGCATTAGCCGGCGGCTGCGTCTCTTGCCATTGCGCAGGCGCGGCCTACTATCTGCTCTGCTCTCCGGGGGGCAGAACGTTTGGATAATGGTCTGGCAGCAAGCATGAGTGTTTCCCGCCGCGTATTTCTCTCTTTTCTTGGGCTGGCAGCGGTGTTCTCCACCCGCTTCGCGCGCGTCGCTGCGGCCGCCGAGATCGCAGGGGCCAACGACGACCGACTGGTCGTCCTGCATGGCTGGGTGCTGCGCGCCGACGACCTCGACCATCTCGGCCCGCGATGATCGTCGACCTCGAGAAGGGTGGCGCGGCAGCGCTCACCGGCCGTATCTTTGACGTTTGCATCGCCGGGGCGGGACCGGCGGGCATCACGCTCGCCCGCCGGATGGCGGCAAAGGGCGCCTCTGTGGCGTTGCTGGAGGGCGGCAGCCTCGATCTCGAGAGCCAGTCGCAGGATCTCTACCAGGGGCAGAACGTCGGCCGTCCCTATTTCGATCTCGATGTCGCGCGGCTGCGGTACTATGGCGGCACCTCCAACCACTGGGGCGGCTGGTCGCGACCGCTCGACCATCGGGATTTCGAGGCCAATCCGCTCAATCCCGGCAGCGGCTGGCCGATCAATCGCACCGACCTCGATCCATACGCCGACGAGACCGCGGCGATCCTCGAGCTGAACGAGCCGCCGGGCGCCCCGCTCGACATGTTCGACGGCGCGCCCTCGCAGTTCAAGCCGATCTATTTCCGCTTCAGCACGCCGGTGCGCTTCGGCCCGAAGTATCAGAGCGAGCTCAGCGCCTCGCCGCGCACTGTTCTCGCGCTCAACGCCAACGTCGTCGACATGAAGCTCGACGACGAGGGCGAGGCGGTGAGCGAAGCTGTCGTGCGCGGCTACACGAACCCGCAGCCGATCAACGTCCGCGCACGGTATTTCGTGATCGCATTCGGCGGGCTGGAGAACGCCCGCTTCCTGCTCAACGCGAACCGGCAGCGCGCCGCCGGCCTCGGCAACGAGAACGATCTGGTCGGGCGATATTTCCTCGAGCACCTGCACGTGCCGATCGGGCCGATGGTGCTGCGCAAGCCGACGCCGAACATGATGGTCTATACGCCGACGCGCGAAATGATGGCGGCAGCCGGCATTCTCAATTTCGGCCTCAGGCTGACGCCGATCTTTCCGCCGGCGCCGGACAGCGAGGACGCCAAGAAGATCGACCCGGCCTGCAACGATCCGCTGACCGATCTCGTGGCGGCGGAGATGGCGGGCAAGCCGATATGGTGTCCAAACCGCGGCGGCGAGGCTTTCCTGGTTGCCGAGCAGGCCCTCAATCCGGAAAGCCGCGTCATGCTCGGCAACGACGTCGACGCCGTGGGCATGCGCCGGATGGCGCTGAAGTGGACGCTGTCAGACATCGATTTCCGCACCATCCGCACCGCCACCATGCAGCTGGCGACGCTGATGGCGGAACGCGACGTCGGCCGCATGAAACTGAAGGACTGGCTCTTGTCGAACGACGCGCAGCCCGACCTCAGCCTCGAGGATCTGCAGGGCGGCAACCATCACATGGGCACCACGCGGATGAGCGACGATCCCGGGACCGGAGTCGTCGACCGCGACTGCCGGGTGCATTCGGTGTCGAATCTCTACATGGCCGGCAGCAGCGTCTTCGCAACCGCCGGCCATGCGAACCCGACCTACACGATCGTCCAGCTCGCGCTACGTCTCGGCGACCACCTGGCGGGGCATCTCAGCGCCGGCTGAACTCGCCCTCTTCACGAACACGCGCTTGCCCCGCGCTCGCCGGCTCCGGCGTGGATGCGATGGAGTGGGCTGCCGCGCAGAAGAAGATCGAGCCGCGTCCGCTCACGGAGGAATGCAGCACGATCGTTGCCGCTCAGCTTTGCCGCAAACGGGAGCGCGGCAACGAGAGGATCGATCGGCTTTCCGTCGTGGCGAATTTCGTAATAGAGACCCGGCCGCGCGGCCACGCCGGTCTGGCCCACGGTGCCGATGACGGCGCCCTGCGCCACCGGATCGCCGTTCTTGAGCGCCGGCAACTGCGCGAGGTGTCCGTAGACCGTCTCGTATCCATGGGCGTGCTTCAGGACGACGAAAATCCCACGCTGGTCGTCGCGGCCGATCTGCTCGACGGTGCCGTTGCCTGCCGCGACCACGGCGGTGCCACCCGGCGCCGCCCAGGTCACTCCCGTGTGCAGTTTCCGCGTGCCGAGGATGGGATGAGTCACCAGCCCGAAGCCGAGGCACATCGTGCCTCCGTCAAGCGGCCGTCGCGTGAGCAGCGGAGGCAGTTCCTCGCCGCGTTCGTCGAAATAGGTCGCGTGCTGGCCGGCCGACGCGAAGCGGTAGACCGTGACCGACCGGCCGTCGTGTCTGAGGACGGCGGCGAGCACGGTCCGTTCGTGAGCACCGTCGGCGGCCGGGCCCGTAATGATGGAAAATGAATCGCCAGGCGTCGGCGCGTCGTAGCTCGCGGGAAGCTCGGCAAGGAGATTGAGCAGGGGCGTCGCCACGTCCGGTGGGATGCCGTCGGCGCGCACGGTGGCTGCGACCGCATCGGCGAGAGTCGGGGCGGAGATGGCCGCGGCTGGCGCGGCGGCAGCGCCGGCCGGCAGCGTGGCGACGAGCAGCGCGACAGCGGCGACGACTGTTCCGGCACGTTATGTGAAGCCGAATCCGGCGAACGGCAAATTCATTGGTTCCCCTCCTGACGCAATGAACGATCATTGCCGCAGCAACTGGGGCAAATTTCCGGATTGCGAAAATGTAATGGAGCGACGGTCAGGGATGCTCTGCGGGCTGCGGCGCGTTTTCGCTACCGGCGGCTTCTTTTTCCTCCGCCGTGCGGAGCGTCCAGGTGGCAACCAGACTGAGGGTGAGCCAGAAACCGAGGGCGCCAACCAGCGCGAGTTCGAGGTTCATCGATTCCCGCACGTTCTGTTCGGCGGCGAATGACGGCACGTCGGGAATGGAGACTCCGTGCGCCGCCGCGCCGCAGAATTCGGCAATCGACTGGGTGCTGTTCTGCACGGCTGCCACGGCGTGGAGGCTCCCGAGCACGCCGAGAAATGTCGCGTTCACGATCCCGGCGAGCCCGATGGCGATGAAAGCCACCGTCAGCGCGTAGAGCGGCCACGCATCGCGCACGGGCACACGGCCGAACAGCTGGAAGTCCGCGATCAGCGTTGCGGCCGCCGCGATGAGCAGCACGAGCGAGCCGAGCGAGTCGTGCTGGCCCAGCCGGAATACCGTCCAGACCAGAAGGATGAAGACGACGACGGCGGCGACGGCAACGCGCAGCGACGACGGGAGCACTTTCGTCGGCTCGAGGTAAGGCGTCACGGCGGCGATGCCGAAGGTCGGGACGAGCCAGGTGACCGCCATCAGGAAAAGGACCGAGATCACCCCGCCGAGGACCTGCGTCACGCTGATGACGAGAATGCCGACGAGCGGGAGCCAGCCGAAAAAGGTGACCCAGCCGCTGGTCGATCCGTTGGCGACGATCGCACCGATCGCCATTGCGCCGAGGATGAGGAGCGGCAGGGAGATCACGCCTGGGAGCGTCCATCCGAACAGACCGCCGGAATGAAGCAGGATGACGAGATTGGGAACCGCGGAGGCTAGAATAAAGCCGAGCCGCGCCAATCCGCCGCCGTATTGCGGCCAGCAAGCCTGCGCCGGCGTGTGAAGCGCGAGATCGGCCAGGAAGCCGATGAGGCGAAGGGCGATGACGACCAGTCCCATGATGACGACCGCGATGGCGAGCGCCTGACCTCCTGCGACGACCGTCTCCCTGAGGGACGCG
>CAYOUO010000202.1:0-3715 GCA_964407155.1 uncultured Hyphomicrobiales bacterium
GCTGTGTTGCCTCGTCCGCCGCCGTCGCGGGTTCGCCTGTGGTCGCGTCCGTCGGCGCTGGCTCCGCGGCAGCCGGTTGCGCCGGCGCGGCAGGGGCGGGCACCACCGGTGCCGGCCGGCGCTCCACGCGGTAGCCCAGCGCCTTCAGCACGCCGGCAAAGTCCTCGCCGGCGCAGCCGAGCAACGATGTCATCGCCACCGTCGTCGTGAATCCGTAACCGCTGATCGCCCCCGGCGGTGGGTCCGGCTGCTCCGCGCTCGGCCGCCATGCCAGCAGCGGCCGGATCATGTCGGCGAGCCGCTCGAGAATGTCGATGCGCACCGCGCGCGTCCCGCAGATCTTGTAGCCGACGGTGGGGTAGAGCCGCCGTGCGAATGCGGGATCGATCGCGACACTGGTGCGGCCCGATGCGGCAAGCCGCATGATCTCACTGAGGCCGTCGATGCCAAGGCCGCCGTTCTTCAAGGCCCACAGCGTCGCGATGAGCGCGCTCGGCGCCGGCTTCAGCAGCGCGGGGATGTAGATGTGATAAGCGCCGAAGCGCACGCCGAGATTTCTGAGGCCGGCGCGCGCATCCTGATCGAGCGATTTCACCTCCTCGGCAATGTCGCTGCGCTCGACGATGCCGAGGTTCTCGGACAGGCGAAACGCAATGCCACGCGCCGGTGCCGCAAGCGACTCCGCGGCGCGCAGATCGAACAGGGGCTTCAGCAGCGTTGCGGCGTGATTGGCGAGCCACTGATCGATGCGGGCCTGCACCTGATCGCGCGCCGGGCCGCCGAGAAGCTCGTCCGCGAGGAGAATGAGACGCGGCTTCAGGATGTCGTCGCCCTCGATGAGCCGGGCGATCGCCGCACCTTGCCAGCGCAGCGAGCCATCGGCGGCAAGAACGAAATCCCCGTTGCCCGCGACCGCCACTTTTTCGGCGCGCCCGGAAATCTCGCCGGCCAGTGCCCGCTGTGCGGTGGCGCGCAGAGCTTTCGCCTCGGGTCCGTCGGTGGCGTTCGGATCAGGCGCAAAGCGGAAACCGTCGAGGTTCCCGACATGTTGGCCTTCCACCATCACGTCCCCGGTCGTGGTGATTTCGGCTTCCAGCATCGCGTTCTCTTTCAGGCGTCGCATGAGCACGCTGGTCCGGCGGTCGACAAACCGCGCGGTCAGCCGCTCGTGGAGGGCGTCCGACAGGCGATCCTCTATCGCGCGCGTGCGCTCCTGCCAATGGAGGGGGTCCTTCAGCCATTGCGACCGGTTGGCTGCAAAGGTCCAGGTTCGGATGTGAGCGATGCGGTTCGCCAGCGTGTCGATGTCGCCGTCGACGTGATCGGCGAAGGCGACCTGGCTCGCAAACCAGTCTTCCGCCACGACGCCGTCACGGGCCATGAAGGTGAAGATCGTCGCAACCAGTTCGGCGTGGTTGGCCGGCGCGATCTTGCGGTAGTCGGGCACCTGGCAAATGTCCCACAGCATCGCCACGCGATCGCGCCCCTCGGCCATTGCTGCGACCGAGTCGTCGCGGGTCACGCGATCGAGTGTGTCGACGTCGACCGAAGGCGGCGATTTGGTCAGCCCTGGCGCTGTCGGCGGCAGATCAAGGCTCGCCTTCAGCGAAGACAGCGTCGTGAAATCGAGCGCGCGGTTGCGCCACTGCACGACCTTGACCGGCTCGAACGCATGGCTCTCGAGCGCCTCGACGAGCGTGTCCTCGAACGGCTCGGCGCGGCCGGTGACGCCGAAGGTGCCGTCGCGCATGTGGCGGCCGGCGCGGCCGGCGATCTGGGCGAACTCCGCCGGGGTCAGCCGCCGGTATTGATAGCCGTCGAACTTGCGGTCGGAAGCGAAGGCGACGTGATCGACGTTGAGATTGAGGCCCATGCCGATCGCGTCGGTCGCGACCAGAAAGTCGACGTCACCCGACTGGAACAGTTCGACCTGCGCGTTGCGCGTGCGCGGACTGAGAGAGCCGAGGACCACCGCCGCGCCGCCCCGCTGGCGGCGGATGAGTTCGGCGATGGCGTACACCTCGTCGGCGGAGAACGCGACGACCGCGGAGCGCTGCGGCAGCCGCGTGATCTTCTTCACCCCGGCGTAGGTGAGCAGCGACATGCGCGGGCGCGTCACGACGTTCACGCCAGGGATCAGCTTTTCGACCATGCCGCGCATGGTTGCCGCGCCGAGGAGCAGCGTTTCGTCGCGGCCGCGCAGATTGAGCAGGCGGTCGGTGAACACGTGCCCGCGCTCGAGATCGCCGGCTAACTGAATTTCATCGATCGCCAGAAAGGAGGTGTCTGCCGTCTCGGGCATGGCCTCCACAGTGCAGACCCGGTAGCGCGGTGCGGGCGGAATGATCTTCTCTTCGCCGGTGATGAGCGCGACCGCGCCGGTTCCCGCCCGCTCGGCGACGCGGTTGTACACTTCGCGGGCGAGCAGCCGGAGCGGCAGGCCGATCATGCCCGACCCGTGGGCGAGCATGCGCTCGATGGCGAGATGAGTCTTGCCGGTGTTGGTGGGGCCGAGAACCGCCACCACGTTGCGACCGCCGACGCCCGCGACTTCCGTTGGCCCTGAGATACTCATCACTGGTCGCGACTGACGCCCGGCTTCGGGATCCCGCCGGCTGTCTCGGCGAAAGTCCAACCCTCGTTTATCACACCGCCGCCCTGGCCGGGAGAAATTCGGCAGCGCCGGGATCGTCAAGGTGGCTGGAACCTAGGCGGAACGAAGCGGGCCCGAATCGCTTCCCCGAGATGTCCGCCATATGTTCCCGCGATTGCCGGCTATCCCGATGGCGCGCAACGATGCCGGCAGGGATGCTGCCGACTCTCCCTAGGCGTCCGTGAGCTTTCGGCACCGGGAACACAGTCAAGCGCGCAACCGGCCTGATCCGAATATCCCCAGAATCGCTGGGGATGACCTGTGGATAACCTGTGGACGGTCAACGCGATAGTCCGCACGTCTTTCAGTTGGCGTTCGCCTGCTGCTGGGTACCGTTGGCTGTAAATGTGCGGGCGTTGATTGTGAGATCGCCGACCTTCGTGCCGATCAGGATCGTGTACGGCACCATGTAGTTCGTATCCTTCACCCGCGCGAGACCGATCTCGAGGCGCTTGTTGTCGGCCATGAACGTCACCGAATCGTCGCTGGTGCGGTGTCCCGCGACCGGCTGATAACGGGCAGCGCAGACGATGACGTCCCCAACGTAGGCGCTGTCGCCGTCGTCGACCCTATGCGATTCCTTGAATGACAGGCGGATATCGAAGCGCTTCCAGCCGTCGAACACCCGCACCGTGCGGTCGCAGATGGCCTGCGGGGCCATGTTCGGCCGGTCGAGCGCGATGACGAAGGCACCGACAGGATCGACCACGTCCTGCTTCGCGGCGGGGGTGATCGGCACCCGGTCGGAGGCGAGGGGCAGGCTCGGCACGGCCTCCAGGGCGACCACCGAGCGGCCGCGCATCGTCATGTTGACGCTGGTCTGAAAGCCTTCCTCGCTGGTCGCCAGATTGTAGGATGCCGGCACGATCGTCCCGCCCACCACGCGTCCGGCGCCGGAGAGCGTCGCCTGCGCGTCTGAAACCAGCCGGCTGACGCCATAGGTCGAGCCGCTGATCGCGGCAGCGTACCCATGATCGGTAAAGCGGCTGCGGACGTCGGCGCGGCCGATGGTGAGGCCGGAAATGGCAATGATGTACGAGGCTTCCAGAGTCACTCCGGAAC
>CAYOUO010000203.1:0-8063 GCA_964407155.1 uncultured Hyphomicrobiales bacterium
GACGTCATGGCCGCCGCGCAAAACGGCTTCGCGGTGTGGTCGCGCGTGCCGGCGATCGAACGCGCGGCCGCGCTCGACCGTCTCGCCGATCTGATCGAAGCCGACCGCGACAATCTCGTCGCGCTGATGGCGCGTGAAGGCGGCAAGACGCTCGCCGACGGCATCGCCGAGGTGCGCGAGGCCGCCGATTTCTGCCGCTACTACGCGGCGCAGGCGCGGCTGTTGTTCGCCGAGGATGACGTGATGCCCGGCCCGACCGGAGAGAGCGACCGGCTGGTGCGCCGCGGCCGCGGCGTCTTCGTCTGCATTTCGCCGTGGAACTTTCCGCTCGCCATCTTTCTCGGGCAGGTCACGGCGGCGCTTGCCGCGGGTAACGCGGTGGTCGCGAAGCCGGCCGAACAGACGCCGCTCACGGCCTTCCGGGCGATGAGGCTTCTGCATCAAGCCGGCGTCCCCGTCGCCGCAGCGCAGCTTGCGCCCGGCGATGGCAAGGTGGGCGCGGCACTCGTCGCGCATCCCGCCGTCGCCGGCGTGGCGTTCACCGGCTCGACCGAAGTCGCGTGGGCGATCAACCGCACGCTTGCCGTCAAGCGTGGCCCGATCGTCCCGCTGATCGCCGAGACCGGCGGCATCAACGCCATGATCGTGGACGCTACCGCGCTGCCCGAGCAGGTCGCGGACGACGTGATGGCGTCGGCGTTCCGCTCCGCCGGCCAGCGCTGCTCGGCGCTCCGGCTGCTCTGCGTGCAGGACGACGTCGCCGAGCGCACCATCAGGATGATCACCGGCGCGGCGGCGGAACTCGCGCTCGGCGATCCGCGCGATCCGGCGACCGACATCGGTCCGGTGATCGATGCCGAAGCCAAGGCCAGTCTCGACGGCCATATTGCCGCCACGCGCGCCGCGCCGTTCGCGCGGATTCTGTATGAGGGCAGTGCGCCGGCGCCCGGAACTTTCGTCGCGCCCACGGTGATCGCGCTCGACAATCCGGCGCGGCTCGATCGCGAGGTCTTCGGGCCCGTGCTCCACGTTGTGCGCTGGCAGGCGGCCGGCCTGGATGCGCTGCTCGATGCCATCGCCGCGACTGGCTACGGCCTGACGCTCGGCATCCATTCCCGCATCGACGAGACGGTAACCAAGATCATCGACCGGCTGGCGGTCGGGAATGTCTATGTCAACCGCAACATCATTGGCGCGGTCGTGGGTACGCAGCCGTTCGGGGGTTCCGGGCTTTCCGGTACCGGACCCAAGGCCGGCGGGCCGGATTATCTCCGCCGCTTCGCGCTGGAGCAGGTAGTCTCGGTCAACACGGCGGCGGCCGGCGGCAACGCCTCACTGGTGGCGATGGAGGACGACTGAACCGATGTTCCGCTGTGCCATTCTCGATGACTATCAGAACGTGGCGCTCGCCATGGCGGACTGGAGCGCGGTGAGCGCCGCGGTCGAGCTTACCGTGTTCAATCGCCATATCGCCGATCGCGGCGCATGCGCCGCGGCCCTTGCCGATTTCGACATCGTCGTCGCGATGCGGGAGCGCACCCCGCTCGATGCGGCCCTGCTGGCCAAGCTGCCACGGCTGAAGCTGCTGGTCACGACCGGCATGCGCAACGCATCGATCGACGTGGCAGCGGCGGCGCGGCAGGGCGTGGTCGTCTGCGGCACCGGCATCTCCCGGGGCGCAACGGCGCAACTTGCCTGGGCATTGATCCTTGCGCTCGTCCGCAACATTCCGGCGGAGGTCGCGGATTTCCGCAACGGTGCTGATTGGCAGAGCCGCCTGTCCGTTGACCTGGCGGGAAAGCGGCTCGGCGTCGTCGGGTTCGGCAATCTCGGCCGGCGCGTTGCCCATGTCGGCGTCGACTTCGAGATGGACGTGGTTGGATGGAGTCCGCATCTGACCGACGAGCGCGCGGCGGCTGCCGGAGCAGGACGGGCGGCTTCCCTGGACGAATTGCTCGCCTCGTCCGACATCGTCTCCATCCACGCCGTGTTGAACGAGGAAACACGCGGGCTCATCGGGGCGCGCGAACTCGGCCTGATGAAGCCGTCGGCCTTTCTGGTCAACACGTCGCGCGGGCCGATCGTCGATGAAACCGCGCTGCTCGCGGCGCTGAACGGCGGCAAGCTCGCGGGCGCGGCTGTCGATGTCTTCGACCGCGAGCCGCTGCCGCTCGATCACCCCTTCCGCCGCTGCCAGCAACTGATCGCGACGCCGCACATCGGCTATGTTACCGATGTGACGTACCGGATTTTCTACGGCGAGATCGTCGAAAACATTGCGGCATGGCTGAAGGGCGAACCGGTGCGCCGGCTGGCGCGGGCATAGGCCGCGGTCGTTCGCACCGTTCGAGACAAAGGCATCCCATGGACAAAAGCTTCCTCTCCCGCGCGATCACCCAGGGCAAGGGAGCGGCGCCGGCCGATCTCGTCGTCAAGAACGTCGGCCTGCTCGACATCGTGTCGGGCGGCGTGACCGAGACCGACATCGCCATCTGCGGCGACCGCGTCGTCGGGACCTACGCCGCCTACGACGGCGTTCGCGAGATCGACGGCAAGGGTCTTTTCGCCGTCCCCGGCTTCATCGACACGCACCTCCACGTCGAATCGTCGCTGCTCACGCCGCAGGAGTTCGATCGCTGCGTGCTGCCGCATGGCGTCACGACCGCGATCTGCGACCCGCACGAGATCGCCAACGTGCTCGGCCTCGAGGGCATCCGCTATTTCCTGGAAAGCGCCGAGACCACGGTGATGGACCTCCGCGTGCAGCTCTCCTCGTGCGTGCCGGCGACCGCGTTCGAGACCGCGGGCGCGAAGCTGCCCGCGGCCGATCTCCTGCCGCTGCGCAACCACCCGAAGGTCATCGGGCTCGCCGAGTTCATGAACTTTCCGGGGGTGCTCAACAGCGAGCCCGAGGTGCTGGACAAGCTCATCGCGTTTCAGGACGGGCACATCGACGGCCACGCGCCGCTGGTGCGCGGCTACGACCTGAACGGCTATCTCGCTGCGCGCATCCGCACCGACCACGAGACGACCATCGCCGCCGACGGTCGCGAGAAGCTGAAGAAGGGCATGCAGGTGCTCATCCGCGAAGGGTCGGTGACCAAGGATCTTCACGCGCTGGCGGAGCTGCTCGACGAGCACACCTCGCCCTATCTCTGCCTCTGCACCGACGACCGCAACCCGCTCGACATCGGCGAGGAAGGCCACCTCGACTATCTCATCCGCACGCTGATTGGGCTCGGCCGGCCGCTGCACCACGTCTATCGCGTGGCAAGCTGGTCGGCGGCCAACGCCTTTGGCCTCCGCGACCGCGGCATGGTGGCGCCGGGCCGGCGGGCGGATATCGTTCTGGTCTCCGATCTTGCCGCTTGCCGCGTGGAGGCGGTGATATCCGCCGGCCGCTTCGTTGACGATGCACTTTTCGCTGCGCGCCGGCCGGTGGCGCCGGTCGGGCTCGCCAGCGTCAAGATCCGCGAGGTCAACGCCGACGATTTTCGCGTGCCCGGCAAGTCCGGCGAGATCCGCATGATCGGCGTCGCCCATGGCCGCGTGGTGACCGACGATGTGACGAAATGGGTAGGGGCGGTGGACGGCTACCGGCAGGTCGACGTCGCGCGCGACGTCGCCAAGGTCGCGGTGCTGGAACGTCACGGCAGGAACGGCAACATCGCCCGCGCCTTCGTCACCGGTTTCGGGCTGCAGCGCGGGGCGATCGCCGCCTCGGTCGGCCACGACAGCCACAACATCTGCGTCGTCGGCGTCGACGACCAGGACATGGCCGGCGCGGTCAACCGTCTGCGCGAGATCGGTGGCGGCTACGTGGTCGCGTCTGGCGGCGAGGTGCTGGCGGAACTGCCGCTGCCTATCGCCGGCCTAATAAGCCTTCAGTCCTTCGAAGCTGTTCGCGCCGCTCTGGTACCGCTCCGCCGCGCAGCGCGCGACCTCGGCTGCACGCTCCCGGAACCATTCCTCCAGGTTTCGTTCCTTCCGCTCCCGGTTATCCCCCACCTGAAGATTACCGACTTCGGCCTGTTCGACGTGGACCGCTTCGCGCTGGTCGATCAGTGACAGCGCGCGTCCCTCGGTGAGGAATGACAGGTCGAACGTTATGTCGCCCACCTCCGCTGCCGGATCGCCGTCCGCGGCAATCTCGCGGTCTTGCAGCTCCGGCGGCGCTGGCTCGGTGAGAAATGACAGGTCGAAGGTAATATCCGGCAGGTTTTCGAGCGCGACCGGCGCAGCCCGCGATCCGGCGTGAACCGGCAGCACCCGACCGAGCTTCTGCCCGATGAAATCGACAACGCCAAACATACGCAACATAACAGCCCTCGTCACACTGCGCGGCGGTCAAGACCGGCGCGCGCCGCCGCCCGATACCCTCGGTGACCCGACCCGTAACGTTTTCCCTCAAAAAGGTTAGCCGACCATTTAGCGGTGAGCCGCGCCGCATAGATCGCCGGCATCTCGTGCTGAAACGCGCCCTTGCCGAGCGCGGCAAATGCGGAAGCGTCGTGGGCAGCGTAGGCGTGCCGGCCGTCCGCGCCGAGATGCATGCTGCGCGCCGGGTGGACCGCCCGCCCGCGATCGGCGATCGCCGCTGTTGCCAGGCTCTGCCATGCGGCCACGCAGCGGCGGAAATGCATTTCCACGGCGGCGGGCTCGCCGATCATTTCATGGATCGGCCGCCCGAACGCCTGCATCGCCTCGTTGTGGACGAAGCGGGCGAAGGCCAGGGTATCCGAGGTCGTGCAGATTGCCGTGAACGGCGCCGAAAGCGCCGGATCGTAGAGCGGATCCTGCGGATTGGCGGCGTTCCGGCAAAAGGCGACCGACTGGAACTCATAGAGCGCGGTCTTTCCGGTGACGGGGCAGGCGACCGTGAGCGGCGCGGCGAGCGTGCCGCCGTCGATCAGCGCCAGTGGGTCGTCGGTGAGGCCCGCGTCATGCATGGCGGCGCCGAGAACGTGCAACTCGTCCGCGACTGTCGCGCATGCGGCGCTGCCGGCGAATACCGCCACAAGGCCGGTGGCGCCATGATCCGCGACGGCGGCGCGAAATGCCTCCAGCGCGGCGATATAGTCGGCGCCTGTGCGAACGAACGCGATCTCATAGCGACCGGAGCCGCGCTGACGCCTTGCGGTGGCGCCCGGCAGGCCGCTGGTTGCAAGCCACGACTGAACCGCCGCGACGTCTGGACTGGAAACGGACTGACCGGTCGCCGATGGATGGGGATTATACGGACGGGTGGCGTCGCCGGGCCGGGGGATGTCCCCGCCCAATGGCAGGCCGCGCGGAAAATCCGCGAGACTCATGGAACGCCTCCTCGTACGCGTACGCTACGACGCGAACACACTCAAAAAACCGCCGCAGCCAAAGTAAGCCGCCGCGTTAAGGCCCTGTCAACCATTCGCACGCGCGGGGAAGGGCTGGACCCACTGCCGTCGCACGGAATTCTCCATGGAGATGAAGGGGTTATCAGCACGGCCCCAAGGCGTTCCCGGCATGAGAACAGCGGGGATTGTCACATTTCTCCTGTGGCAACGGCCGGGAAGTCGGGGTGGGTGCTTCCGGCATACGGTCCTCACTGGCGCTGCCGGCGGCGCATTGGCATAAGGCGGGTATGCCCGCCAGGGACTCGAAACCGTCCGCATCGTTGAGCGCGAACGAGGCGCGCCGCAGTGCGCTCGCCGCGCAGGGGTTCGCGCGCCGGCCGACAGCCGGGCGCTCGCCGTGGCCGAGCGTCGAGAGCGCGATCGACCGCATGGCGCTGCTCCAGCTCGATTCGGTCAATGTGCTGGTGCGGTCGCATTACCTTCCTGTGTTCTCGCGGCTTGGCGATTACGATCGTGCCGCGATCGACCGCCATGGTTTTGGGCGCGGGACAACCCGGCGCCTGTTCGAGTACTGGGCGCACGAGGCCTCGCTGCTGCCGGTGCGCTTTCAGCCGCTGTTGCGCTGGCGCATGGAGCGCTACCGGCACCGGAAGGCGTGGCAGTTGAAGGGCGGCCGCCGCTATCTCGACAAGGTGCTGGCGGAGATCGCGGCCGGTGGCGCGCTGGCGGCCAGCGAACTGGAGGATCCCGGTCAGCGCTCCGGCCCCTGGTGGGGCTGGCACAAGGGGAAGGCGGCGCTCGAGCATCTGCTGAAGACGGGCGAGGTGACCGCCGCCGGGCGCCGCAACTTCGAGCGGCTCTACGACCTGACCGAGCGGGTCCTGCCGCCCGAGATCGTCGCCGCGCCGACCCCGGCCGAGCACGACGCCATCCGGGCGCTGGCGCTCGAGGGCGCGCGGGCGCTGGGCATCGGGACGGAAGTCGATATCCGCGACTATTTCCGCCTGCCGGTTGCGGAGGCGCGCCGCGCCGTCGCGGAACTGGTCGCGGAGGGCGCGCTCCTGCCGGTCAGCGTGGATGGCTGGGGGAAGGGCGCCTATCTCCATGCCGAAGCCGCGCGGCCGGCACGCGCGACGCCGACGGCGCTGCTTTCGCCGTTCGATCCGCTGGTCTGGTTCCGCCCGCGCACGGAGCGCCTTTTCGGCTTCCACTATCGTCTGGAGCTCTACACGCCTCCGGCGAAGCGGAAGTTCGGCTACTACGTCCTGCCGTTTCTCCACGCCGGTCGCCTGTCGGCGCGCCTCGACCTCAAGACACATCGCGCGGCCGGCGTGCTGGAGGTGCGCGCCGCGCATGCCGAGAGGGGCGTGGACATTGGTGAGGTGGCTGTGGCGGCGGCCGGCGAGCTTCGCCGTCTCGCGGCCTGGCTCGACCTCGCCGATGTCCGCGTCGTTCAGCGGGGCGACATGGCCGCGGCGCTGGCCAAAGCGATCTGAGCCGGCTGGACTTTCGACCCTGTCCAGTCCATGTCACAGCGGCCATGACCAGGGTTTCCGCCCGTTTCGCGGTCGCGCCGATGATGGACTGGACCGACCGGCACTGCCGGTTCTTCCATCGCCAGTTCACGCGGCGCGCGCTGCTCTATACCGAGATGGTCACCGCCGACGCGGTGATCCACGGCGCGCGCGCGCGTCTGCTCGGCTTCTCGACGGGGGAACAGCCGCTGGCGCTCCAGCTCGGCGGGTCGGACCCGGCGCGGCTGGCCGCGGCCGCCGCCATCGCCGCCGACTTCGGCTACAGCGAGATCAATCTCAACGTTGGCTGCCCATCGGACCGCGTGCAGTCCGGCACCTTCGGCGCCTGCCTGATGCGCACGCCGGCGCTGGTCGGCGAATGCATTGCGGCGATGAAAGCCGCCGTGTGCGTGCCGGTCACTGTGAAGTGCCGGCTCGGTGTCGATGAGCAGGACACGGGGATCGCGCTCGATGCGCTCGCCGATGCGGTGGTTGCGGCCGGCGCCGATGCGATCTGGGTCCACGCCCGCAAGGCCTGGCTCGAAGGCCTGAGCCCGAAGGAGAACCGCGACATCCCGCCGCTCGACTACGAGCGCGTGTACCGGCTGAAGCAGCGCCTGCCGCACGTCTTCATCGGCATCAACGGCGGCATCGCCACACCGGATGACGCGGAGGCGCATCTCCGTCACGTCGACGGCGCCATGCTCGGCCGCGCCGCCTATCATCGTCCGGAAATTCTCGCCGACGTGGATGCCCGCTTCTTCGGCGATCCGGCCGCGCCGGTCGAGCCACGTGCCGCGGTGGAGGCGATGATCCCCTACATCGAGCGCGAGCTCGCGACGGGCGCGCGCCTCGCGCACATCACGCGCCACATGCTCGGCCTGTTTCATGGCGCGAAGAATGCGCGCGCGTGGCGGCGCATCCTGACCGTCGACAGCATCACGTCCGGCGCCGGTGTCGAGGTCGTTTTGCGGGCGCTCGCGGCGCTGGGGCCGGTGGACGACGCCGGCGCGAGCGAGACAAGCTCCGCCGCCGCCTGAGCCGACGAGGGGGACATGGGCCGGTTCAAGATAGACGGATTTCTGATCGCGCTCGTGATCGTGGTGGTTGCCGCGATGCTGTGGCCGGAGCCCGGCGCCAGGGGCGGCTTCCTGCACGCCGACCTGATCTCGACCTACGGGGTCGCCGTCGTTTTCTTCCTCTACGGCCTGACGCT
>CAYOUO010000204.1:0-2701 GCA_964407155.1 uncultured Hyphomicrobiales bacterium
AAGGCCACGATCGTGTTGATGCCCGTCCACTCGACGATCGCCAGAATGAGGAAGGCCGCCGCGATGATGAGGTCGCCGTGCGCCAGGTTGACCAGCCGCATGATGCCGAAGATCAGCGACAGGCCGGCGGCATAGAGCGCATAGAGCCCGCCGAGGAGGATGTCGCTCATCGACTCTAGGTTCCGAAATATGCGGTGTGGATGGCTTCGCGGGTCAGCTCGCTTGGCTTGCCGGTGAGCTTCATGCGGCCTTCCTGGAAACAATAGACGCGGTCGGAAACTGCCAGCGCTTGCTGGATGTCCTGCTCGACGATGACGATCGACGCGCCTTCCGCCTTGATCGCCGGCAGCGCGGCGTAGATATCGCGAATGACGATGGGCGCGAGCCCCAGACTGATTTCGTCGCACATCAGGAGGCGCGGATCCGCCATCAGCCCGCGACCGATGGCGCACATCTGCTGCTGCCCTCCGGAAAGGGTTGTCGCCGGCTGATGCTTCCGTTCCGCGAGAATTGGAAAAAGATCGTAGATGCGTTGCAGTGTCCAGCGGCCGCTGCGCCGGTGACCGCCGACCATCAGGTTCTCCTCGACCGAAAGCGACGGAAAGAGCTTGCGGCCCTCCGGCACGAGCACCAGGCCCCGCGATACGTTGTCGTAGGCGCGTTCGCCACTGACGTCCGCTTCGTCGAAGATAATCGAACCGGGCGCGCTCTTTAGCGACCCGGCGACCGCCTTCAGAAAAGTGGACTTGCCCGCCCCGTTGGCGCCGATGATCGCAACAATCTCGCCGCTTTCGACGCGCATGTTGATGCCGAACAGAGCCTGGAAATCGCCATAGATGGTGGCAAGGTCGGGGGTTTCGAGCAGCGGCATCTGGCTTCGATGCCGAGATAGATTTCGCGGACCGGCCGGTAAGCCATCACGGTCGCCGGGTCGCCTTCTGCGATCTTGCGCCCGAAATTGAGCACCAGGAGCCGGTCGACGACCGCCAGCAGCGCATGCACCACATGCTCGATCCAGACGATGGTGACGCCGCGCGCCCGGATGTCGCGAATGGTCGTGACCAGCGCCGAGCATTCGCTGTCCGTCAGTCCGCCCGCGATCTCATCGAGCAACAGGATACGCGGCTCCGCCGCAAGCGCTCGCGCGAGTTCGAGACGTTTGCGCTGGAGGAGCGTGAGCGCGCTCGCGCGACGGTCCGCCAGCGCCAGCAGCCCCGTTCGTTCCAGAATCTCCTGGCAGTTCGCCCTGACGTCTGCCTCGCTGCGATCGTGGCAATGGGTCGCCCCGACGAGCAGATTCTCGTAGACGGTGAGATTGCCGAACGGGTGTGGCACCTGGAACGACCGTGCGATGCCCGCCCGCGCCCGGGCGTAAGCCGGCTCGGCGGTGATGTCCTTGCCCTCCAGCCGGATGGCGCCGCTGTCCGGCTTGAGCGTTCCGGTGATCAGATTGAAGGTCGAGGTCTTGCCGGCGCCATTCGGACCGATGATGCCGAGCGCCGCGTTAGCTTCCACGGCGATATCGAGTTGGTCGGCCACAACCACCGAGCCGAACGACTTCGACAGCTTGTCCAGTTCGAGAATCACGCGCCTCGGTCCCCACACGCGCGGCAGGATACGCCGTTCCCTGCGCCGTCCAAAGGCTGCGGGGACGCGTGTTTGCGCCTCCCCGCGTCGTCCTTCACTCAGCCAGCGATCAGGCGATCGCTTCCATCTTTCCGCCGGTCGGAATGCCGGGGTAGTTCGAGTTATCGACGATCACCAGATCGTACTTGCCGTTGTCCTGCAGGCGCCACTGACCGCCGACCAGCGGGGTCTTGGTGACGTTCTTGGCGGCGAACGGCGGCACGTTCTTGCCGTTCCAGGCGACCGGGCCGACGATCGTATCGAGATTGGTCGCGGCGATGGTCTTCAGCAGGGAATCGGAATCCTTCGGATCGTCTGCCCGCTTCACGATGTCGACGGCCATCTCGAACAGCGAGTGCACGAAGCCGATCGGCTGCGTCCACTGCTTGCCCGAGGCCTTGCTGTAGGCGTCGCACAGTTCCCGCGCGGACTGGCCGGTCAGCGACGATTTGAACGGATGGTTCGGGGTCCACCAGACCTCCGACGACAGATTGTGTCCGCCCTTGCCGAACACCTCGACCGATTCCGGGAACAGCAGTGCCTTGCCGACAGTCGCCGCCTTTGGCTTCAGGCCTTGCTGCTGCGCCTGATTCCAGAAGGTGGTGAAGTCCGGGGGTAGCATGACACCGGACAGGATTTCCGTCCCCGCGTTCTTGAACGCGGTGATCTGCGCCGAAAAGTCATCCGTGAGATCCTGGTAGCGGCCGGGATCCGTCACCGCATAGCCCGCCTTCGTGAACGCTGGCACCACGCCGTTCTGGGCATCGCCCCACGCGTTGCCGTCTGCGTCGTTCGGATAGAGGCCGCCGATTTTCTTGTTGGTGTCGAGCTGGTTCCACATCGAGATGAATGTGGCGATGATGTCTTCCAGCCCCCAGAAGTAGTGGTACGTGTAGGTGAACGGCTTCCACGCCGGCGGTCCGCCCGCCGGGTTCGCCTGACGCCCGATAAAGTACGGCTGCCACGGACTGTTGGTGGAAACGCATGGCATTTCCTCGATCTCGCACTGGGTCGAAACCGGGTTCACCGTTTCCGGCGTTGCCGCCGTGATCATCATGTCGATCTTGTCGTCGAC